>JANNCA010000090.1:0-17809 GCA_031386075.1 Oligoflexia bacterium | reverse complement strand
TTTTATTATTAAATTTTTTTATTAATAAAACAGGATTTAAATTTTTTTGCCCACCCCAAAATGTTTTCTCATCCAGTCTCAACTAATAAAAGTTTCTTCCTTGTGCGGGGCCGGGGGCGCCCACGGGGTAAGTGGCTGGGCCCGTGAGGGTATAGGCGTAACTTCCGTCGGATTGTTTTCCAGCTCCCAAGATGGCATCCAGAAGCCCAAAGGATTTCATAATGGATTCTGACAGTGAAAATTTAGCTTTGAGGTTGAAAGTGCTGGTGTCCCATTGTTTTCCGAGTGTCAGATCGCCGGTGATGTTTCCTTGAATTTCGTCCTCAGCGTTCGCAGCTGCACTACTCGCTTTGCCCAAGCGAAATGTTTTGATCGACGCCTTTGCTTTGTCAATCGCAAAATCGATCATGCATTCTGATATTTCAATACGTGGAATAGAAAATCCCATGATCGATTGTGAGGCAACGATGAATTGCTTAAGGTTGAGCTTGAGATTCCCCGTCAAAGTATTTGGCGAATTGAGATCTCCAAAGAGGGATCCTGAGCCATCGGCCAGAGCTGAGCCTTGGATGTTGGTTAGGGCGGGCAAGAGCCCTAACTTACCAAGATCGATTTGGTAAGCCTTAAAAGATAGGGAAATGGGAAGGTTCTTAACACTGGTATTTCCAGGTGAACCAGCTGAAATAGAGGACGAATTTGAAGTCGAACCTAAAATGACAGTGAGAGCAGCGTTGGAAGAAAATTGGGCTTCGAGACTTCCTTTTTCATTTTTAAGGGTGATCGTGCCTCCTCCTCGGCCAATGAGGAGGGGAAAGAGCGAAGGGCTAATTCGAATTTGGTCAATGTGAGCCTGTGGCACCGGAGGAGGAAAAGTGAGTGTGATATCTTTTATTGTGTATGAAATCCCAAAGAAGAAAGAAAGCTGAGTTTCTCCAGATGAATAAGTGATTCCTTGATCACTCAGCGCAGCGGCGATAGAGTGATCAAGTGTAGCTTTGATACGGTCGTCTGGCAGTTTTAGGAAGGTAAAGAAGAGGAGACACATCAAAGTAAAGGCGATCCATCCTCCCCTTCGCATCCATCGTTTGGAGCGTGTATTTTGACCTTCGATTTCTAGTAGATTTGTGTTTTCTATTTCATTCATGTTTCACCATTGAGAAGGCAGATACGCTTAAAGTGGCATCCAAGTAGCCGGATGGATCACCTTTGGTATCGATGAGAAGATTTCTGAGTTTGACGGGCCTTTGGCCATTTTCGAGAGAAAAAGCATAGCGAACGATCTGCTTAATGTTGACGTGCTTGAGGTTGAGTTCATAGAGCATTTCCTTGGATTGTTCACTCGCGGTGCCAGGTTTTTCAGGGGAAACGCTGAGGCTTGCTTTTTCAAATCCTGCTCCACCTGCAGTGGACTCGAAATAGGAGGACCAAGGTCCGCTGTTCTTCTCTGATCCTGCACCCGATCCGCCTTCAGCCTCTAAAGAAGGAACCGTGTCCCTGAGACGGCGGATTTCATCGTTGGCAGTCTGGATGACGTTGAGTAAGTTTCTTTTCTCAGCCAGTTCTTGTTTGAGGCTGTGTACATTCCAAATAGTGGTTAGAATCAGAAGAAAAATACTCAGCAGTCCGATTCCAATCGAAGCAAGTTTTAGATTTGTCTTACTTTGGGGATCAAGGTCTTCCCATTTTCCTTTGAGTTCTTGAAACCAAACCTGCTCATTGAGTGCGTCTGTGAGCGTGCTTGATGTTTCTTTGAATTTTTCCTTGATATTTTCTAATTTAAAGAAATTATTTGACATACGAGTCCTCGGTTGGCTTACCTGAAAAAGTTATTTTCCATTTTTTACTTATGGCCTCTGCTGTGGCTACTTCCTCAGTTTTGCTTCGCTGCATATGATTGATTTTACCGTTGATGGAGTTAGCTAATTTTTCAATCGATTGTGGATTAGTCACTAAAAATGTAAGAGAACTTGTGGTGTTTTGTTCGCTTCCAACAAATGAGTCTGATGGAGGTATTCCTGACTGAAATTGGACGAGATCCACGGTGACATCTTTTGGAATAACCGAAGACAGAGAGTTCAAAAAATCTATAGGTGAGCGGGAGTTTGGCCCAAAAAGGCGACTCAGCTCCCGCTGCTTTATAAGCTCCTTATTAATGGAAGTGCGTAACACATTTGTATTTGACATGTACGCTCTGAGGCCACCACTTGAAATTTGTCCAAAAAAAGAACGCACGCTTCTTTCAAGTTGGGTGTTGACAGTTTTGAGCTGCGAACGATGGACGCTCGATTGAACGATTAAACTTAAAAACAAACAAAAAAATACCATTCCGACTGCTAATAAAGGCTTCTTTAAGGCGGTAAAATTAATTTCTCGAGAACGATTTTCCTTAACGAATTTCTTTTTTCTAAAGTTAAGACACTGAGTTCGATCTGATCCCACTTGGGAGAGAGTGAGGGAAGCTGCGAGCAAAAATCGCGCATCAGTCTGATCTGAATAGGTGACCCCAGACGATGTCATTGAGCTCAAGGCGAGAAGCGGGCGGGTTGGAGTTTTTACTCGTTCCTCGATCCACCCTCCTAATCCAGGAAGGAGTGAGGTTCCACCCGCAAGATAAATCGCATGGATACTATGCCGGGTCACGCTTCTACACATGAGTTCGACCTGTTTGAGTTCTACAATGAGAGTTTGAAGTGATTTTTCGAGGCACTCGGAGAACTCACTTTGTTCGGGAGTGATATCCGATTGAATATCTGAAGTGCTTACAAATCCTCGATCCAACTTGGCCCCTTCAGCCTGTTCGAGAGTAATTCCATATTGACTACAGATAGCGGCAGTCAGCTCTCGACCGCCCCAGGGAATTTCGTGAGTCAAGGCCGGAGCGCCCCGCCAATGGAGATAAAAGGTACTCTTTTCGTGCCCTAACTGAGCGAGAAGAACAGGGGCTTCTTGCGACTGGGTTCCCAGTACGCGATTCAATAACGTCCGATAGGCCCAAGCTTCTGTAGTCATGACCTCAGGATCGATCTGCGCCTTTTGACATAACTCAATGGCGCTGATCACATGCCGTTTGAGTGTGGCGGCGACATGGATGACACTTCCCTGTTTACTTTGGGTAAGAACGGCAAAATCATAGGTACAGTCTTCAATAGGAAAAGGGAGTTCGTCATCGAGCTCAAATCCGACCCCGGCTTGTATTGCTTTTTTATCTCGAGTGGGTAGGACGAGGTTTCGGAAGGTAGATTGTCCGGTTGGTAACGAGACAATCATCCGATCAGGAGCTTTAGTTAGGCTTTTCATGAGGAGGCCCACAGACTCTTCGAAACTTTCTCCTGGGGTGAGGGTATGTTCGTGGTAGTCATGGATATCATACCTTCCGAAGGCACTATCCATCTCGACTGCTTTGATACTTGAACTTCCGAAATCAATTCCTAAAATTCGCATTTAAATTCTCTTTCCTGGCTTTTGGCCTGGCTTTTGATTCCTATAAAATTTTCATAAAAGTAATTTTCAGTCCAGAGTCGGGTGGCGGCGAGGTCACGCCCCCTGCCCCTGGGCTCGAAGGAGTGAGGGGAATTCCAGATCCTCCTATTGTCGCTACTGTGGGAGGGCCTAGCGTTACCCAAGCTTCGAGGGTCCGAGTTGAGGTATTTACTTTTGCTTGAACCGTAATTTTAAATTGAGTTTCGTCGGTGACTAGAACAATTTTTCGATCCGAAAGGTCTTTTTGGAGTTTTTGCATGGCTTGTGTGGTTTTCAAGGCGGCGACTGATTTTCCCAGATAATCAAAAAAATCCTTTGCTTCCGCAAATGAATGATCTTCAGCTTCAGAGTCTCTAAATTTAAAGAACTCCTTCACTTCCTCTGGAGTCATTTCAGGCACCAGGGCGTGTAAGGTCTCTGTTTTCATCGTGTTAATATTGATCCCCCCTGCCGCATTAGCGGTGAGGTTGGGGGCGAAGAGTGCAAAAAGATCATCGTCCATGCTGGGAATCATATGAAGCTCAGAGACCGAGTAGAAAGGGGCCCGCTTCATCATGACTTTGTCTAGACTTGGTGATAATCGACGAGTGTAGGTACGGTCTGCCCAGCTAGCGATGCTATCCATAAAATCTTCGAGGCGAAAATCGCGATAAAGGCTTCCAAAATCGGGCTCTGCTTGAGATTTTTGGTCCAGAAGATTTTGAAGGAAAGCCCGAAGATTTTCTCGGGCTGCAGCTGGATCGAAAGATGCCGAGGGGTTAGTTAACGACGAGTCGTTGGGTCCTCCAGAGGGACCGCCAGACGCTATTGGAGAAGGAGAAGTGCCAAACCCCAGCAATAGAAGGTTGAGATTGTATTTAGATGATTCGGACTCGATCACAGCTGTAAAGCTGCCATCTAGATTGGATTCTTTTTGAAATTTCTCAATCATACCTTTGTCGGTCGCGGACATTCCAGGAAGATTAGTTGGAATTGGGTAAAAAAATGGAAAACTCCAGATCTTATTGATGAGACTCTTTGGAACGACGCCGTTTCCACCTCCCATGTTTTTTACCAAGTCCTTAACTTGCTGAAAGGCTTTGAGGCGAAGGAGTGAGAGCTTGAGTCCACTTTTAGCGATATAGTGGGCCTTGGTTTGGTCCAATCCGCCATATGCGATCATTTGTCCCACCTGGGAAATGTAGGTGAATTCCGTGACGACAATAGCCAAAACACTGATCGCTGAGAGGACCATAAAAAGTGCTATGCCGCTGCTATCGCGGCCGACAGGCAAGGGCGGGGCGGATTTGGGTTTTGCACTAGGTACTATGGTTAAGTCCATTCAATGGAATCTCCGGTCTAAATTTATATTTGCCTTCAAAGTTTAGGTTCTTAGGTCCTTTGACCTCAAGTTTGATTTCGATAATATCAGGGATAATATTCTTCGTCTCTTCCTTGTCGCTATCCCAGGATCTGAGGTTCTTCCAGGTGTTACCCTCTCGTTGATAGTAGGTGTAGGTGAGCTTGCTGATCCCGTGAAGCAGTTCATACGATCGACTCAGGGTATCTTTGATATCGTCTGATGCAAATGCGTTGGGACTCTCCGTTTTCACAAGAACGAGGGTCCCCGGGTTGTCTGTGTTTTTCTCATCCTTCTTCAGTTCGTAGCTAATCTTCGCAATTTCAGATTCAGGGGAGTCCTTGTAGATTCGAATATGCGAAAGAGAAACGAACGAGACTTTATCTTCTGTTCCCACAAAGTGAGAAGGACGAATCCCGTTTGTATTCGCTGCAGGCGACCAATAGAGCGAGTTTCGGTCCTGTTCGTCTGGATTGAGGGGATGCCCTAAATTGCCCTGGTTCCCTGAGTTCCCTATGGACTTCGCTTGAGTCTCGGGGAGAAGTGCGAGGGGAGAAAAAATCAGAGAGATATCTCTCTGAATAATAGTAATAGAAAGCCGAATTCCATTGAAAAAATTGCCTTCGATTGCGAGGGTTTCTCTGAGTTTAAAGGTTTCGGTGGTCGCCTGATAAATGGCAAAACTGATCATCACCAACACTGCCATAGAAATCAAAACTTCAAGGAGTGTGAAACCTGCATGAAGGCTTTTCCTGGAATCAACAGGTCCAGATTCAAAAATTTCGTTATTCTGAGAGTTTAAATACATAGTTTAGGTCAACCCAAAAAGTAGTGAGAGCGTAGCTTTGTTCGCCTTTTCCTCGTTTCCAAAAGACAGTGACAGTTACCTCACGCAAAGCCTTAGAAAAAAACGAAGTAATCATTTTGGTGATCATATCGGCCATTTCAGTGTCGCCCCCTCCGGAGCTGCTGCTCCCTGCGCCATTTTCTTTACTTTCAGAACCTCCGGGTTTGCCAAGGCCCCCTAAAATTTTTGGAAACTGAAGTTCTTTGACGGTCCGTTTCCATCGAAAATCTTGATAAGGAGATTCAAAAGTGCCCTCTTTTTCTTTTTCAACTTCATCAAACGTTTTGCCTTCAATGAGATATTCGGTATCAATCATCTGGTTCTTGGCTAACATGGCTACCACATTCAGCTGTTTGGCCCGGGCAGATGCGTTGATGGCCCCTCCTTCAACGGCTAATATGGCCGCAAAGGCAATGACCATAATTGCCATAGCAATAATGACTTCTAATAGGGTGAACCCCGGACCGAAGCACGTTTCCTGGGAGTTATTTTCCAAATATCTCTGTTGCATTCACATACCTATCATAAACGTCCGTCATTCCAATTAAAGGGGAGATCACCAGCGAAACGTGATGATTAGCCTGATCCTTAAGATGGATTAAAGTCTGCTCAGTCACACCATGAGGAAAAAAATGAGTGTAGGCAATTCCATCGGTGATTGGGTCACGGCTCTGCTGGGTGATAATGTCTTCATATTCAACTCCCTGAGGTAACTTCACCTTCTTTCGGGTAATACTGGTTTCAATTTTAAATTCTGACGGTGAAGCAGCGTCAGAAGAGTGAGTAAATTTTTTACGTCTCTCGTCTCTGTCTTTGGTTTCCTTCGTATCCATGAGAGCGGTTGCTGAGCCCGATTCTACCCAAAAATTTCTATCTTTGAAGTGGTAGACCAAACGGTGCACTCTTCCAGAAATGACCGCAGAATTATACGCTTCTTTAATCGTTGTTGCAAGACCTCGGGTGGCTGAGCTCAGGGCTAATTGGAAGTAACTAGACACCGTTGGCATTGCCATTGAAGAGATCAAGACAATGATGCAAACGACGACTAACATTTCAATCAGCGTAAACCCACTAGAGTTTTCGATGGGCTTAGCAGTAGTGGAGGGCTCAGCCACCCGGCAATGCTTCATCAACTTAATCGATATCTTCTGACGAAATGTCTTTATCGAATCCTTCGCCGCCTTCTTTGCCGTCAGCTCCTAGAGATTTGATGACATATTTACTGCCGTCTGAGATGTAAACAAATTCATGCAGCCAGGCGTCTTCTGGAACTCGTTTGATGAATCCTTCTGGGTCATAATTTTTACAGAGACGACCCGAGGTAGGTGCCTTGACGAGTGCATCTAAGCTCTGCTCAGTGGTCGGATAAAAACCACAAACACGTCTAAAGTCGTCCAGAATAATTCCTAATTGTTTGATCTGAATCTTTGTAGCTGAAACCCTAGACTCGTCGTAACGTCGAATGACCTTGGTTCCGACAAAACCAGCAATGAGGGCAATGATCGCCATGACGATCATCATCTCAATGAGAGTAAAGCCACTCTCCCTCATGAGGCCCGCATCTTTGTTTAATTCTTTCACCGATATTTCCATAGACTAAGTTCTCCTTATTTAAAGTGGTTAGTGCTGATTAATGTTCATCATATCCATCAATGGCATAAAAACTGACATTACTATAAAGCCGACAGCTCCCCCCATCCCAATAATCATGAGGGGCTCTAAGAGACTAGTCATAGCTTCAATCTTGGTATTGACCTGCTCTTCATAAGTTTCTGCAACGTTTTCGAGCATGTCTGGCAATTCGCCTGTTTTTTCGCCGATTGAGATCATGTGGATCATCATGGGGGGGAATTCCCCGCTTTTCTTCAGGGGTTCAGCGATAGATTGGCCTTCGGTGATGTTCTCGCGAGCCTCTGAAATAGCTTTCGCAATGGGAATATTATCTACTAGATTTCGAGCAATGGCCATACTCGTGAGAATGGGCACGCCGCTACTTAACAAGGTAGACATGGTTTTTGAAAACCGGGTCACCGCTATCATTCGAGTGAGGGATCCAAAAACTGGAATTTTGAGTTTAAAAGCGTCCCATTTTGGCCTGCCGACCGTAGAATTAATATACCTACGGAATAATCCAATCAGGGCAAAGAAAGCCCCAGCAAACGCAAACCACCAATTGACTAGGATATCGCTGAACTCCAAGAGAAACTGTGTCATAGGAGGAATAGGTTTATTCATAGATTCAAATATTTTTGTGAGTTTTGGCATGACTAACGTAAAAATCGCTAACATGAGACCGCCAGCGACAACCATCATGAGAACTGGATAAGTCATGGCACTGACGACTTTGCTTTTGAGTCGCATTTGAGCTTCCTTAAGGTCTGCTAATCGAATGAGAACTAAGCTCAGTGTTCCCGAGCTTTCTCCTGCTTCTATCATATTCACAAATATCGTATCAAAAACCTTAGGATGTGCACCGACTGCTTTGGAGAGACTCGACCCTTCGTTCACGTCTTGTCTGACCTGAGCTAAGGTAATTTTAAGTCTCTCGTTTTCTGTTTGATCTACTAAAGCATTGAGGGCTTCTACAAGCGGAATATTCGCTTTGATCAGGCTGGCTAATTGTCGGGTCATGAGAGCGACGTCCTTCGAGCCGACCCGATTTCCAAAAAAAGGAACTCCACCAGAACTTCCAGGTTTTCCGGCTATTCTTTCAGAAATGTCCGTGACCATGAAGCCTTGCTTTTTGAGTTTAGCTCGGGCTGCTTTTTGGTTCTCAGCTTCGACAAGGCCTTTTTGTCCCTTGCCGGCTGTATTGAGTGCTTTATAGTCAAAAATTGGCGCCATCTTAGTTCCCCTTTTTAGACCTCCGAATGTGTAGCTCTCATGAGTTCATCTATCGTTGTGTGTCCTAATAATACTTTTGCAACCCCGTCTTCACGCAGGGTGATCATTCCATTTTGAACTGCGGCTTTCTTGATCGTCCCGGCATCCGAGTTTCGTACAATCAAACTTCTAATCGTGTCGTCCACGATCATTAACTCGTGAATGACTGTCCGGCCGGAATATCCGCTCATGGCACAGTTTGAACAGCCCACAGCTTTGAAGATTTGGGCGTCTTCAGGGAGTTGCGAAAGCGCGAGTTCTTGCATTTCAAACCCAGAAGGAGCGTGGGCTTCTTTACATTTCTGGCAAACTTTTCGGATCAGTCGTTGGGCAATAATGCCTAATACGGAGCTAGCCACAAGGAACGGTTCAACCCCCATGTCGATCAAACGTGTTGAGGCTCCCGCAGCATCGTTAGTGTGGAGGGTAGAAAGGACCAAGTGGCCAGTCAGTGAGGCATTAATTGCAATTTCTGCTGTTTCTTTGTCTCGAATTTCACCGACCATGATGATGTCCGGGTTTTGGCGTAAAAATGCTCGAAGAGCTCGCGCAAAGGTGAGGTCGATTTTCGTGTTGACTTGGACTTGGTTTATGCCTTGGATCTGGTATTCGATGGGGTCTTCTACCGTCATGATATTTCTAGTTGGACTATTGAGTTTCACAAGGCAAGCAGAAAGTGTGGTTGACTTTCCGCTGCCAGTTGGACCCGTGACCAGTATAATTCCATATTTTTTAAAAATAAGCTTTTCCACAGCTCTCGCACTTTGATCTGAAAAACCCAGTTGTTCGAGTTTGAGAACCGTCCCGGTTTGCTCTAAAATACGCATGACGAGGCGTTCCCCAAAGTTAGTAGGAACAGTAGAAAGTCGAATGTCGACATCTTTTCCTGCGATTTTAATTTTTATTCTGCCATCTTGGGGGAGTCGCTTTTCAGCAATGTCTAGAGTTCCCATGACTTTCACACGAGAGGAGATGGCGGCATGGGCCCTTTTGGGCTGTCGAATGATGTCGTAAAGAACTCCATCGATTCGGAATCGAACGACAAATTCTTTTTCAAAAGGTTCAATATGAATGTCCGATGCTTTTTCCTTTACGGCTCGGAAGAGTAACGAATTGACGAACTTGATCACGGGGGCATCGTCTTCGGTTGCTTCAAGAATATCAATCGGTCCTTCGAGATCATAACTTTCATCAAACTCACCGCTAATATTATCCACGAGGTTAGCTGTGCTCCGCTCATAGACACGGTTAATTGCGTCTTGAATCCGGGCACTCGTACTAGCGATGAGTTTGACCGCATTGCCTGTCAAGACCCGTAAGTCTTCCGCAACTGTCGGATTGAAGGGATCTGAAGTCACTACGATGAGAGTTTCTCCTTTAGGAGTGATTTCTATGCCAATAGGAATAATTTCTTTAGATTTAGCGTAATTGATTGGAATGGTGCTGACCAAGATTGGGTCGATTTCGTTCGCCTTGAGTTCATCCAAGAATGGAATTCCAATTTGAAGGCAGAGAGCCTTCAAGATTTCATGCGGGGCAATCATTTTTTTCTGAATAAGAATTTCACCTAAAAGGCCTCCTTCTTTTTGTTGGAGGCTGAGGGCTTCTTCGAGTTGTTCGAGCTTCAAGGAAGTGTGCTTGAGCAAGATATCGCCTAGAAGTGGTGGCAAGTATTGACGCTTCGTTAGACCTGTGGTCATTGGGCTTTTCATGGAATTCCCATTCATTGCCCACTCGGAGGTTGGGAAGGGGGTTGGGCTGTATCGACTGGGGGAGTGAATTGAGGTGAGCTGCTGTCGGGTGAACTAATGGACTGCTGTGCGTTTCCTCGATCTTCAGGGTTCAGCTGAGGAGGGTTCGCAGGGGAAGTGGAGTTGCCGTTCACTTGGACTGCGGCAGGGCGATCGTCATCGATACTGACAGTGGAGTCCGGTTGCTTTTTGGCTAGTTCTTTGACATCGGGGAGTGAGCGAATCATAGCATCTCGGGCCGGACGGAGGGGGTCTTCTCCTCCCGTATTAGATTCCAAAAATTCATCCCGTTCTTTCAGTTTTTTGTCCAGAATAGTTCGAATTTTTTCATATTGTTTAACAATGTGAGGTGTCATAAAAATAAGCAAATTACTCTTTTGTGCAGAGGTAGTTTTGGATTTAAATAGCCATCCTAAGAGAGGGATATCTCCTAAGAGGGGGATTTTTTTAGTCGTGTCAGAAACTTTATCACGAATCAATCCGCCTAAAACTACGGTGTCAGCATCCCCCACAATGACGGTGGTTTGTGCCGAGCGTTCGAGGGAGCCAAAAGCTTGACTTTGAAGGGCTGAAGGAACATTGGCCGACTGAATATCTCCTAGTTTAGCAGTGACATCGAGTTTGACGAAATTTGTAATTTTATTGATCTGGGGTTTGATCTTGATCGATAAGGTAATGGGTTCCTTCGTAATCGTTTGCTGAGATCCGACACCTTGAACTAAGGTCGAAGTCGCGACAGGGATTTTTTCGGAAGATTCGAAGGTAGCTTCTGCATTATCTAGGGCAATGATTTGTGGTGTTGCTAAGACATTCGCATTGGTATTACTTTGGAGCGCTCTGACTAATCCCATGACACTGCTGACGGCAACCGCTGTGCCATTGACGTTGATCGATGAGGGACTTCCCAGAGGAAATCCGATGAGACCGCCTGTCGAGCTGAGAGGGCTTTGAATGAATGAGGTGAGATCCCCGCTCGTGAGAGAGCCCATGAGTGAGGGTGTGCTAATGATATTTGCAGAATATTCAAAACCTTTTGTGATGGCGACTTCCATTATGACGACTTCGACGTAGACTTGGTCTCGTGGAATATCTAGTCGATTGATCACGCGCTTGACCGTGACAAAATCTGTCGGTGAGGCAGTGATGACCAGAGCATTGGTAGCCTTATCCGGAGAAATCTTGATTGATCCTTCAAAGAGGGAGGTGGTAATGGGATTGACGCCGGTGCCAGTTGGACTGCCTCCGGATCCTCCACCGAAGGAAGAAGGTGCCTTAATGCTGGTTTGAGAGGAGAAATTATTTAATGTGTTCGCCAGTTGCTCTGCGTCAGCAAATTGCAAATAAACGACGTGGACTTTTCCTCCACCTGTAGAGGTTGGAAGTTTTTGGTCGAGTTTTGCCACGAGCTCTCGAACCTGGTCGGCCCCTCGGGTGTTTGCATGAACAATGAGAGTATTCGTTCTTTCGTCTGCAATAATTGTATTAATGATTCCTCCTTCCTTCGTCCTTCGGGCACTAAATCTTCCTAGTCCTCCACTAAATCTAGGCATGCCTGGGGCTCCGCCTGATGCAGGGACCGGTGAAGTGCCTGGAATGAGTGCGTCAATGAGCTTGGAGAGTTCTGCGGCAGAGGCAAATTTGACGGGAACAACTTCGATTCCGGCGTCATACCCTTCAACATCTAAAATTTCGAGCATTTTAGCGAGTTTGGAAATATTTGAGCCCGTATCCGTAACAATGACCGTATTGGTTTGCTCGTAGGGAATAATTCTAGAATTAGCAGGCATAAAGCTGCGAAAGGTGCGGGCCACTTCTTCAGCGCTAATGTACTTAAGTGGAAAAACTCGACTAATGAGTGCGTCGGTGTCCGGAGAGAAATCTCCAGTGTAAGTTTTGAGTTGTTTGTCTCTGGCATCTCTCTGTCTGGCAATGCGAAGGTACTTACCAGAGGGAATGAGTGCAAATCCATTGATATCGAGTGCCGTGAGAAAGACTTTCCATGCTTCTGAAACAGTGATGGGTGAGTTTGAGATAATCGTGATTCGACCCTTCACATCTTTGTCTAGAATGAAATTTTTCCCGGTGAGTTTGCCAAGAGTTTTGGCAATATCTAAGATATCGGCGTCCGGAAAATTGAAATCCGTCACAATATCCTTACTTCCTTCTGCCGTTTCGTCATCCACTCGAATGGGGTCCACTTTAGATTTAGATATCAAACCATTCGCAGTGGCTCCACCGATAGCGATTCCTTTTTCTGTGCGTATAGGGTCTGGACCACTATTAGCGGTTCCGCCGGCAGAATAGGAGCGTGAATTCACATTGCCAGGAGGGTATCCGCCTGCAGATCCCCCTCCTGGATAATTACCTCCGAGTGCCCCTGGACGTGAAGGAGGTCCTTCGAGTTCATTGACATCATCGTCGTCTTCATCGTCAAAAAAATTTCCTGGATGGTTTGTGCCTCCACCTTGATTCGGACTGTGCTGTTGGGGCGGAGCTCCTGTAAAGGGGTTGTAGTTCCGGGATCCCTGTGGAGGTGCTGCCCAAACATCTTGCATGGCGTATTGCCCCATGCTCTCGAAGGTAAGCAGGATAAGTCCCGTTATTATCCATTTTAATTGATTACTCATAGGGTCGCTCCTGCTAGTGGATATCATAGGTATAAGTCGACTGTTTGCCGTCTTTTTTAACTTGAAGTTCAAGGTGATTGGCAGTTTTTAATTCAGATAACATTTCAAATGCTTTTGCGGGGTCATTGATCGGAGACCCGTTTAGGCCTGCAATGACATCTCCATTTTGAAGTCCAAGTTTATCATAGATGCTACCGGGGACTATTTGAAATAGTTTGTAGCCTGAAGCTATTCCGTTTTCAAAATTAGGAACAGCTCTCGCTTGAGTTAATATATTGTTAAAATCTGCAAGTGCTTTGTCGACCTCTGAACGGGAAATATTGTATTGAGTCGCTGCTATTTTTTCAATTCCAATGCCTGAGGAGGATGACCTACCGACATTGAGTACGGGGTTTTGGCCCATTGCGTCGTCTGCCAATTCAATATATTCACGTCGATTCGTTCCTTTATTGACAAATGTCACCCGTCTTGCATCAATTTTTAAAATTCTAATTTTGTTAGGAATTTCATCATCAATTCGCATGGGATAGACGATCGTCGCAGATTTGTCTTCGATAGTAGCAATTGAACGCAAATCATTCACCATAATGAGAGTTCCGACTAAATTTAAGGGTAGCGTGGATTTGACTGGAGCGCCACCGGGATCACTGCTGTTTGTAGTTGCTGTGCTTTCGTCGCCTGGAATCAGACCCTGGCTATTGAACAAATTTCTTGAGAATATTATAGCGTAATTGCTAATTAACTTAGATCGCCCAAAGTTTCCGCCGCCCATACGCCCGCTTCGAATTGGGGTTGGCTCTGGAATATATTCTCCGACCACTAATGAGGTCACATCAGATAAAAAATAAGTAGAAAGAATGATTGTGGCCAAAGTTCCATAAAAGCTAGCCCCTCTTTTTTGAAAAGTTTGGGTACACCAATCGGACAATTTCTGAGGGTCAAAGTTTTGGACTGTTTTGAGAAAAGTGGTTTTGCTGTGGCCTAGATTTTTGGTGAGGGGCTTGACCAGATTATCTGAAAATCGAGATTTCCAATCTCCAGCTGGCACTTCGTGAATGGCGTTGGGTTCGGAGTTGGAATCAGTACTAAACTTAGGGTTAGGTTCAGTGTTGCTTTCAGGGTATTCAGCCGTCATTTTAGCAGAGGATTACGCAAGACTAGTGCCAGAGAGTAAGCCCTTATTTGTTGATAGATTTGGACTGTCTTGATGGAAAAATCTGAATGATCTTCTAGTGCAGATTTATATTGAAGTTGAGATTACGATGAATGGCTGCAGCTGGATAGTATCTATTTGACAATTTGTCAGTGAAGGTGCTTTTTGCTAGATGAACAAGACAAAATGTCAATCGAGTGTATCTTACTGAGAGGGAGTCATTCATATGAGCAAGGAATTGAAAAAGGAGTCGAGTAAGGAAATGAGTGCAGAAGTTCAAAACAGCTTTATGAAGTCCTTATTTTTCGGAGAGATCCGAGAAGATTTGGTTTTCCCGTATCCGAAGATAGGTGTGGAAACTTCTGAAACAGTAAAAATGGTATTAGATTCTCTTGAGCGCTTTGCTAAAGATCATGTCAAGTCTGCAGAGTGGGATGAAAAAGGGGAGATGCCCCGAGAAATCGTTTCGGTCATGGCGGATTTGGGTTTGCTTGGAATCGCTGTTCCTGAGGCCCTAGGTGGATTAGGAATGTCGCAATCAGGATATGCTAGAATTATGGAAGAAATGACTGGCATCGATGGGTCGTTGGCAACGACCCTGGGTGCTCATCAGAGCATAGGTTATAAAGCGCTTCTTTTATTTGGTACAGAAGAACAAAAGAAACGTTATTTGCCGGCACTTGCTTCAGGTCAATTGATTGCTTGCTATTGCTTGACGGAACCTGGGAGTGGGTCAGATGCGGCTTCGATTCGAACTCAAGCAGTTCTTTCTCCTGATGGTAAATATTTTTCTCTGACGGGAAATAAACTTTGGATTACTAACGCTGGAATTGCAACATTCATGACGATCTTTGCTAAAACTGAAATGGAGGAGAGGGGACTTAAAAAAGAGAAAGTCACCTGCTTCATCTTGGAGTTACCTGCAGAAGGAGTCACTGTGGGTGCTCCCGAAGATAAATTAGGAATTCGTGCCTCTTGGACAAATGCGGTTTACTTTGATCAAGTGAGAGTCCCTGTGGAGAATGTGATTGGGGGTATAGGGCAAGGGTTTAAAGTTGCGATGGGTGTCTTGAATCACGGTCGACTTGGATTGGCAGCGGGAAGTGTAGGAGGTGCTAAAAGAGCTATTAGAGCCTCCATTGAACATGCCAATGAACGGGTTCAGTTTCAGAAGAAAATTGGCCAATTTGGAATGATTCAGGAAAAAATAGGTCGAATGGCCATGAATATTTATGTGGCCGAGAGTATTGTTTACATGACGACTGGACTGATGGGTAGGAAAGATGTTGATTATTCTATTGAGAGTGCCATCGCCAAAGTCTTTGCTTCAGAGATGATTTGGGAAGTGATCGATGAGAACCTTCAGATCTGGGCTGGGGCCGGGTATATGAAGGAGTATCCCTATGAACGTTGGCTACGCGATTCCCGAATTAACCGTATTTTCGAAGGAACAAATGAAATATTGAGAGCCTATATTGCGCTTTCAGGAATGCAAGCCCCTGGACAACAGCTAGCTGGACTAGCCGAAGCGATCAAGTACCCATTGAAGGGGTTGGGACCTGTGAGCGATTTTGCAATTCGGAAAATCAAGCAGAGTATTCTGGGGCAAACTATTACTAAATCGCACCCTGCACTAAAGAAAATGGCAGGGCTTTTAGAAGAATATGCAGTTGAATTTTCCACTCAAGTGGAAGTTCTCCTTCGTAGGCATGGCAAGGAGATCGCCTCTCGACAATTTGCTCAAAAAAGAATCGCTGACATTGCGATTGACCTCTATGCAATGACTTGTACTTTGTCTCGAGTAACGGACAGCCTCGAGTCCAAGGGTGTTCCAAATTGTGAGTTCGAGTTAGGCATCGTCGATGCGTTTTTTATGCGGGCAAACCGAAGAATTCGAGGAAACTTTAAAGCGATTGACCGCAATGACGACGATGCCATGAAGTTACTGGCTTCCCGCCTTTACGAGTTAGGACACTATCCTTTCGATAGTCTGAATCAGTAATTTTAGTTACAATAGTCGATAGGTTGCCCACGCCCAATTGAGACTGTTGCAGATGGGGTGCAAATGTGTGGTGCAAATGGAGTGATACTTGCCTCAACTTCATGAAGGCTGCAGCTGTATGCTTGTTTTGGCATCAAACTTGTTATCTCTTTATGTTGTGAAGGACATGGTTGAGTAAGTTGGTGTTTTTAATTTAAAATACTTAAATAAAATAAGGAGATTTATTTTATGAGAAAAATAGTATTATTGGGATTAGCTTGCTATTTGTCTATGTTTAGCGCGGCATACGCTCAAAATCTAGGGGCACTGAGTGATGAGCAGAAGCCAAAGAACCTAATTTCAGCTACTGAATTTTTGAGTTTTCTCAGTTCGGCCGACAGTCATGAAACCAATGCGGTAACCTCTCATGACCAACGGCTAAATATCGGAAATTCGAGTGGCCATGAATCTAATTTGTGGGGATCTGGTTGGGGAAGCTACTATCCATCCTACTATGGGTCTTACTACTACCCGTACTATGGATATGGGTATGGATCTGGTTATGGGTATGGATCCGGATATGGATATGGCAGCTACTATCCTTATTATGGATATGGTTCTTACTGGAATGATCAACCAGCTGAGGGGCGTTCAGCAACGGCCGTCGATCATTCGCATATGACTGGAAGTCACTCTTCTGTTTCTGAGGTGACTGATGCGGCACATGCACCTGTAGTCTGCTTTGCATCGGATCCTTCAGGCGCATGGTTTGCGAATGCCGATATTGCCTCAAATGTGGAAAAAATTCAGGCAACAGCAAATCACGAATGTCTGAAGTCTGGAGCAAGTTGCCTACAGAACCTAGGTTGCGCTCTCGCTTATAGATAAAGCTTATAGTCCAATCATTTGGGATGGGCGGGGCAAGAAGCCCCGCCCTATTTTTTTGAAATCTCGTTCAAGTTCAAGTTTAAGTTAAAGTGAAATCAAAGGAGAGGATTGAAGTTTGTCGTTCGATGACACAATAGCTTGTAGGAAGGCATTGACTTTTTCTGCGTTAGTCATCAAGGTGCAGCCGAATTGAATGGTCGCCATTCGTACTTGATAACCATTCCCTAATTCATTTCGTGTGTAGTTTTTTGGAATATTGATTACAAAGTCGATCTGCCCATTTTGAATGAGTTGTGTCACCGTTGAGTAGACTCCCACCCAATCAATCTCTGTTACGCTAAACCCCCGATCCTTAAAGTATCTAGCCGTATGGGGAGTGGCATAAATAGGGATTTGCATTTGTTTCAGAATTTGAATTGCAGGGATGAGTTTATATTTTTCCTCGGGGCGACCGGCGCTCAGAAGAACTCCTTTTTTCGGGATTTTAATGCCAGAAGCTTGAAAAGAGAGAAGGATTGCTTCTTGAAGATCAGCGGCAACGCATCCGCGGGCTGCGCCGCCAGGCGATCGACAATCGCCGGCGGCCACACGTAGGCAAATGCCACCAGGCCCATCAACAGCGGCGGAATCGTCAGCGCGATCGTCAGCGCGCCCGAAAGCAGCGAATGCCATTGCGCGGCGCGCGGCGTCCGGCACGACAGCACCCGCTGGAAGTAACAGTTCCACGGCACGCCGCCGAGCATCAGCATCACGCTGACGTCCCACCAGGACACGATCGCGCCGCGCGTCCACACCGCCGTCGCGGTGACGGGCGGCAGCAGGATTGCCGACTCGGGTCGCGCGGTTTGGTACGCGTCCCA
>JANNCA010000072.1:0-2936 GCA_031386075.1 Oligoflexia bacterium | reverse complement strand
CCGAATCAACACTTGGAAAACTGACAGAGCGAAACAAGATGCTCCGTCACCTCATACAGGACTTTGCGAAGATGGATCTTGCTGATGTGAACGATGACATCATCGGAAACTCCTACATGTACATGATCGAACGCTTTGGAGCCGATGCAGGTAAAAAAGCTGGCGAATTCTTCACAGTACGCAACGTTGCAAAGCTTGTCGCTAAACTCGCAGAACCAAAGCCAGGTGCTCGTATCTGCGATCCTTGTACTGGGTCTGGCGGACTTCTTCTCCTTGCTGGTGAAGAAGTAGAAAAGCAGGGTTCAAAAAACTATGCTCTCTACGGCCAAGAATCAACTGGCTCTACCTACCAACTTGCTCGTATGAACATGTTCCTCCATGGAAAAGATTCAGCGCGAATCGAATGGGGCGACACGCTCAACAATCCACTCCTTGTAGAGAACAATCATCTAATGAAGTTCGACACGATCGTTGCCAACCCACCATTCTCTCTCAAGAAATGGGGGGCTGAACATGCAGATGCTGACAAGTACAAACGATTCTGGAGAGGTACTCCACCAAAAGACAAAGGTGATTTTGCCTTTATCACCCACATGGTTGAAACAGCAAAGCCAAAGACAGGACGTATCGCTGTCATTGTTCCTCATGGTGTCCTCTTCCGAGGTGGAGCTGAGGGAAGAATCCGTGAACAACTTCTCAAAGAGAATATTATCGAGGCTGTCATCGGACTTCCTGCGGGGCTGTTCCAGACGACAGGTATTCCCGTTGCTATTCTGGTTATTGATCGTTCACGAGAAAAGGGCGGAGAAAATGAAAGCAAGAAAGATGTCTTCTTTATCGAAGCCTCAAAGGAGTTTAAGCCAGTAAAAGCTCAAAATATTCTAGAGGATAAAAACATTGAGAAGATTTACTCTACTTACAAGGCTCGAAAAGACGTAGCCAAGTTCGCTCGTAAAGCAAGCCTTAAGGAAATTGAGGAGAATGATTTCAACCTCAATATCACTCGCTATGTGGATACGTTCACAGAAGAGGCTCCTGTGGATATCAAGGCAAACTTGAAAGAGCTTGCGGAACTTGAGCCACAGCTCGAGAAGCTTGAGAAGCAAATGGCCGTGTATCTAAAGGAGCTTGGGATTAAATAATATGCCTGAAGAAACTACAATAGAAATTGAAAATCTTGAACTAAGTAAATATAATTATTACTTTGAAACTCCACTTTATGAAATGATTGATATCAACTCATTAGAGAAGAATACTTTCACTGGTGAAGTAGACGCTTATAGTGCTAAAAATACTACAGACACTACGTACTCTGTGGCCATGGAAGCTATCGACACTTGGACAGAGTGGAGTGGTTCGAGCCATATATCGGTAGGCTTTTATTTAATTACACTAAAATGTAAGCGCAAAGATAATGACGTTTTAAGATTTTTTATATACCTAAACAAAGTTAAGGCTGTTACCATGAAGGTCGGACAGTTTCCTTCGCTTGCCGACCTCCAGTTCGTTGAAATTGGTAAAAAATATGACAAAGTATTGCCCCATGAAGATTTAAGAAATCTTAAAAAAGCTATCGGACTTGCAGCTCATGGTGCTGGGGCGGGTTCATTTGTTTACTTACGTCGAATTTTTGAGAACCTTATCCAAGAAACATTTGATAATGCTAAAGAGCTTGGCGTAACAAATGTAGTCTTTAAGACAAAGAGAATGGAGGATAAGATTGATCTGCTAAAAGAATACCTCCCAAGTCAGCTTGTTGAAATGAAGGTGATATATGGAATTCTAAGCAGAGGAGTTCATAAACTGTCTGAAGATGAGTGCAGAAAATATTTTTTACCGCTGAAGCTTTCTATCGAACTAATTCTTGATCAAAAGATAGAAGAAAAGAAGAAAAAGGGTAAGGACACAGAAGTTAAAGGGCAATTACAATCCATTATACAGGAGCTTGGAGTTGTTAAAAAACCAGATGAAAAATAATCCATCACAAAAGGATATTCCTCAAGGCTGGAAGGCAATAAAGCTTGCTAATGTGTTTGAGTTTAAGAATGGATTAAATAAGGAAAAAAAATTCTTTGGCCATGGCACACCAATAATTAATTATATGGACATTAATAAAGGTGGTGGTCTTTATAAAAAAAATATTTACGGAAGAGTCGATGTAAATCAATCTGAATTGATTAGATTCGGTGTGAAAAGAGGAGATGTTTTTTTTACTAGAACCTCCGAGACTTTAGATGAGATTGGATTTTCCGCAGTTGCTCTTGATGAATTTATGGATACTGTATTTAGTGGTTTTGTTCTTCGTGCACGATCTAGGGGTAAGTTACTTGTACCCGAGTATTCTCAATATTGTTTTAGGGATCAATCAGCTCGCAAGGAGATCATGGAAAAAAGTTCCTATACAACAAGAGCTCTTACAAGTGGAACTTTACTAAATCACGTTAATATAATTCTCCCACCTCTCTCTGAACAAAACCGTATTGTCTCTGTTCTAGAAACATGGGATAGATCAATTAAAAAACTCACACAGAAAATTGAAGCGAAGAAACAAATTAAGAAGGGTTTAATCCAAGACTTATTAACTGGTAAAAAACGCCTAGGTGGTTTTAAAAATAAATGGGAAAGTTTAACCCTTGGAAGTGTCGGTCAAATTGTTACTGGGAATACTCCAAGTAAAAAAGTTTCTGAATATTATGGTAATGAGTTTCTATGGGCTACAGCATTAGACTTTAAGGGTGTTTATATTAAGGACACAGAAATAAAACTTTCAAAATCGGGTAGAGCCGTTTCAAGAGTTGTACCTGAAGGATCTGTTATGGTTACCTGCATAGCCTCTATCGGTAAAAATGCGATTGCGTCAAAACCTATGTCTTTCAATCAACAGATTAACGCTATTATTCCAAACAAAAAATACAATTCTGAATTTATTTATTATT
>JANNCA010000245.1:0-10609 GCA_031386075.1 Oligoflexia bacterium | reverse complement strand
CTTTGGAATAGCTTTCAAGAAAGTGTTTTCGTACGCGGGAACCAAATCTTTAGCGCCGAAAGGCATTTTCTTGAAAGCTATAGAGTTAGAGATGGATAGATTTTTAAATTTTACCTACTAAATCCAATCCAGGTTTCAAGGTCTTGTCTCCAGGCCGCCATTTAGCTGGGCAAACTTCGTTCGGATGAATGGCTATGAACTGTGCCGCTTGGACTTTGCGAAGGAGTTCATCAGCGTTTCGACCGATGCCATTATCGTGCATTTCGACGATTTTGATTTTTCCTTCAGGGTTGATCACGAAGGTACCTCGATAGGCCATGCCATCTTCATCAATATGGACACCCATCGCCCGGCTGAGAGCTCCAGTTGGGTCAGCCAGCATGGGGTATTTGATCTTCTTGATGGTTTCCGAAGCATCGTGCCATGCCTTATGAGCGAAATGGGTGTCGGTGCTGATCGAGTAAACTTCAACGCCCATTTTTTGGAAGGCTTCGTATTTGTCTGCCATATCCCCAAGTTCTGTTGGGCACACGAAAGTAAAGTTTGCTGGGTAGAAAAAGAACACAGACCACTTTCCCTTGAGGTCATTTTGCGTGATGGTCCTAAATTCTCCGCGGTGGAAGGCTTGGACCTTAAAATCTGGAATCTTGCTATTGATCAAAGTTGTCATATTTCGATCTCCTTTTGGATTCTCTACCGCAGTTTCAAGGGTTGCAGCTAGTTTAAAGTAGCCTCTTTTTTGCTACCCACGCAATTCCGGCAGCGTTGAGCTGAATGTCAGGAGTGAGGATTTTCCAGGCATCTGAGTCAGAAGCCAGCCCTTGTTTTTCTAAAACGTTCTTAAAGTACTGGGTCACCTCCTGTAGACAGAATGACTCAAGACTTTCGCCGGGCTGAATGGATCCTTGAATGGCGCGATTCAGGAGTTCTTCGTGAAATTCCAAGTGACGGAGCATTTGTTGAGCCGCTTCTTGTATGGCCGTGATTTCGCCAAAGTGGGTGAGAAAAGCTCTTTTTGCGCCTGAGTCGACGATTTTTTGGAGGCTGATATTTGCCTCAACCGGGTCAAAATCAGTTGGGCTCGTCGATGGAAATATCAATAGCCCGTTCCGCTGGAGGGCAGGATAGGCCACTCCAAACGCATCGCCCGTAAAGACTCCTCCTGACCCTGAGTCCCCTGAGTCCATAATACAAAGGTGGTGATTAGCGTGGCCCCGCGTATAAAAAAAGCGCAAGCACCGTGTTCCAAACTGGATTTCTTCGCCATCCGAAATCACTCGGACCCTTTCAGTAGGAATGGGTTTAATTTTACCATAAAGGGCTTCAAAGTGCTTGTCACCATAGACCTGGCGAGCACTTCGAATCAACTTGGATGGATCGATGATATGTTGGGCTGCCTTGGGATGAGCTAGGATTTTGGCTTGAGGGCATGCTTCCAATAGGGCTGAACTTCCCCCTGCATGGTCGAGGTGGACGTGGGTGATGATGAGGTATTCAACCTGTGACGGATCCATCCCCTGGCGATTAAGTTCCTTTAACAGAAACGGAACTGCATGGGATGTGTTGTTGTCTACAAAGAAGGCTCGGTCCAAATCTGTAACCAGATAGGCGCCAGCAAATTGGGGATAGATATAGTGACAGTCAATCAGGGTGGGGTCAGAAAATTTCATTTACCTGGGGACCTTCCTCTCAAGTGGTAGGCAGGTCCGTAATCTCCATAGGTAGATCCCTGATTCGTATGGATATAATCCACGAATCCAGCTGACATGATGAGTTCAGCTAACCATAGCCCGATCAATAACCGTTTTCCAGTTTGGGTGTGAGGTCCTGCCATTCGAATTAAAAAAATAAATTCTAATGGGAATGTGACAGCCATGTAGTAGCGTCGAATGATAATTCCAGTGGCAGTCATTAGAATTCCACATCCAAAAAATGCTGAGCTCTGGACTAATGCAGTTTCAGATGAGCGGTCAATAATTAAGTTTTTTAATGAGAATAAACAGTTTTTTCTGCCGCTTTTGAAGCGGTTCTGGATTCTCTTTGAGAGGTTTAGTAGTCCGACTCCTAAAATACCTAAAGCTGAAATGAGCGAAAGGAGATGGGCAAATCCGACAATATAAGTTCCTTGGCCCCCAAAAAGTGGGTATCGAACAAAGTCAGAAATTTGTGCCCAATTTGATTCTCCCCGGAGGAGTCCTAGGGGATTTCCTAGGTGTAGTCCCAGGGGGTCGGTCAACCAAAAGGCCCAATATTTGAGTTGGACTACCTCTGTCCACCCTGGGCTGATTGATTCTTTCACCGGGTGTTGAATAATATAAATGAGCCACGGAATCAACGGAAGGGCTCCAACGATAGATCCCAGAAACCAAAAATTCCATCGAGTTGAACCTTGTTTTTTAGGCTGATCTGAATCAAAAAAGAAAGTCCAGATCGCGAGGGCAGCTGAAAAGAAAAACCCACTCATGTGAATCTGACCTAGCCAAGCTCCGATCATTCCCCAGGCCCAAGCTCCTAGGGGTTTCCTTCGAGTCCACCAACCCATCAGTGTGATGAGAGTGAAGAAGGGAAGGAACGGCTCAGGCCAAAGCTTTCTCTGGTAGAGAATTAGGAATGGATTCACCATAGCCAGGGCAAATGCCCAGAGCCAGGTTTTTTGATCTTCTTTTTGGACGATCTTTAGAGCAAAGGGGATGATGAGGCTCATGCCGAGAAGCGCAAAGAGCTGAACGGCAGTTGCCAGGTGGGTGGGCTCATGAATTCCTAGAATCTTGGCAAGAACGGCGAAGATCCAGATACTCATTCCAGGGTTGACGAGAAAAACACCAGAAGGAATTCCATACCAGGGCCAAGGTTGGGTGGTTCCAATGAGTTGGGTTTGAGTAAAGTTATATTCCTCGTCTTCTTTGTATTCCATGTCATTGACCCAGGTTACCCTGAGAAGAATTCCAGCCAAAAAAGCGAATCCCAGAAATGTTTCCCACTTCCTGATTTTCCATTTTGTAATTTCAATGAATTTCGGCATTTCTAACCTCGGGTTTCATGCCATTTTCAGTTTCGATCATTCGAAGCATTTGCAGTGCTCGGAACTCATAAACACGCCCGCAAGTATAGTCGTCTGGGAATTCCAGGTCTCCTAGATCATTCGTTTTTGCAGGGTGGACAATGACTTCAGCTTGTGGATTTTTAGTCAATTGAGCCCGCAACTTTCCATGATCCAAAAAATAGTTTCGATGTGGATAAATGCATGGGATAAATTTAAATCCATGGTGAATGAGTTTGGGGCGAGCTAGTAGCGATAAAAAAATGAGAGGAGCCTGAGAAGTTTTCCAAAGACTGAAGTCTAACGGAAGTCGAATTCGTTGAATTCCCTCAGCATGAATGAGGTCGGCGGTAGCTTCAATGAGTCCTGGGACGAGATGGATATGGTGATGGCCATCTAAGTATTGAGTGTCGATTCCTACTTCTCGGAGTTTTTCGAACTGGGCCGAAAGCTCTGAGCGGACGTAGTTTCGTTGCAGGGTTCGATCTGAAAAAGGATTCATCCATTGAAGGAGAAACTTTCCGGGCGAAGCAATCATTGCTCCCTTGAGGTAAGTGATCGGGGGGGCTTTCTGACAGGGTCTTCCGTAGGTGAGATTAAAATGAAGGCCGAGTTCGATGTGAGGTAGGGAGATGAGTTCTTGAAGGCCCTCTTTTAAGGCAGCGCCATTCGCCATGATAGACACTCTTCTTACGACGCCCATTTTAGCGAGTTCTAGGATCCCTTGATTGACTCCTAGAGAGAGTCCCCAATCATCGGCGGTAATTCCTGTGGGTAAGAGGAGGGGGTGATAGTAACCCTGACGGAAGCGGTTCAGAATGAGTGGGAGTTCAATTAGGGGTCTCAGGATGGATGAAAGGATCTCCAAAGAATTTCGTTTTTGTGTAGCTTCTGGAATTGAAATTTCCCGGTATCCATGTCCCAAAGAAGTGAGATAAATTTCGAGATCAACAAGGGATCCTCGCGAGCTTTGGACTGCAAAGGCAGTTGCAGCGAGTCGCCAGGAAAGAGCCAGAGTATCGAAAAGTGCATTCAGTCGGCTTTTTCTACGAATCAAGTCATAACCAGAATTCAAGTGCATGAGTGCCTTTAGGTAAGACTCGGTCTTGAAGGGATTTTGTGGGTTTGCGATCAGAATTTTTTTCCCTTGGCACTGGAGGAAGCCAGCTCTCAGTGCTGCGCCGCGGCCTTGAGGCCCTTCGACCTGGACGATCCGAATGGGAGGGGAGTCTATTTTAAAATCACTCGGGGCGATCACGATCACTTCATACGAGTTTCCCACTTGGGATTTCAGAAATTCAACGGAGTCGCTCAGTGTTTTTCTGAAAAGTTGCAGTTCTTTCGGATTCTCAACTACCGGTATGAGAAGGGAAATCTCAAGGGAGCGTTGCTCTTGAGGAACTCCCTTCCAGGGTCCAAGCTTGTTTTGGTCTAAGTTCGTTATTCCTCTCAAAAATAGCCCCGCGCGGGAAGGAGTTGAATTCTTCAAAGCAAGTTGAAGTATAGATCCGGCTAGAAAAAGAGTAGCCGCCAAAGGGAGTGAATAAATTTGATTTCCGAAGAAAAGAAAATCTCCTACGATGTCCTTACCGGCGAGTGAGAGGGTGAGGGCTCCTAAAGTCAGAGAGAAACGGCACAGGCGAGTCTTTTGAGGCGAAGAAAAAAGAAGAGCAACGGGGATAGCTAGGGGAGTCAGGGAGTACTTGAAGGTCTCAGGCATGAGCCATAGATAAGCGAAAAGGCCTAAAGCAAAGAAAAGTGCTCGCCCATAAAACCCTCGGGGTCGTCTGAGAAACCAGAATCCTGCAATTCCAATGCAAACGGTGATTGCCAGTACGAAATAAGTGAGATCTCCCTCAGAGGGGCTCAACCAGCCCCAGTGAACTCCCCGCAGCAAAAAACTCTTGAAGGACTGACTCCCATAATGAGAGGCATCATAATAAACGGAATCATTGACTACGATTTCACCCCAGTTTTTCCAAAGTTGCGAGGACAAAGCCCATGCGGCTCTCCAAGACCCTAGTTGGATCCGGATGCAGGCACAGGTAAAGCAAATCAGCGATAGGATTGAAAAAATAAAAGTTTGGATTGCCCGATTTCGTTGTTGGGATTTCTCTGTCAGAAAGAGACCCAAGAGAAAGCCAGGGCCAATTTTGAATCCAGTGGGAATCATGAGTCCCAGGACCGTCCTGATGGGGCGTCGTTTGATCCACGCATGAAAGGCGAAGCAAAAGCCAAGAAAGAGAAGACTCGAGGATTGGCCAATGGTAAAACTATCCAAGCAAAATCGGAGTATAAAGAGAATCGTTAAGCAGGTGATGGAGAGAGCTCGGAGGTGTCGATTCTGGGCCCCTTGGAATAGTAAAAGGCTCCGATAGATCCAGAAGAATCCCAAACTAAATCCAACCACTTGCAAAAAATACCAAAGGATTTGGGCTTGAGAGTGGCTGAATTCTGCCAGAGGGCGGAGCATGAATAGGATCGGAGGAGCGTATCGAAAAGGGGAGGCTCCATCTTTGAGATTATAGATATCATTCCAATTTAAATTTTTAGCTCGAACTGCAGCCTGATAATAAACTGAAAAATCCGTGTAATCCTGCTTTTGAATGACTTTATAGGCGTACAAAGGCAAAATAATGAGAATCAACAACAAGGTCCAAGAAATCAGAATTCTGTAAAACTTAATGGAGGCGTTCACAGGTGTAGAGGATGTCAGCAAATAATAAGTTGCTGCAAGGTTCGGAGTTGACTTTAAATCCCGATTTTTGAATCAGTTCTTTCCACTCACTTTGGGTTCGAAAGTGGAGTTCTTTCTTTTCAGATTGGGTGAATCCAATTCGGGTTGCCATTCTTTCATAGAAACGATTCCATTTGGACTGAATACCAGATTGAGGGTCTACTTCTCTGACTAACAACGTACCGCCGGGTTCTAGCAAATCAAAGGCCTTTTGAATGAGTTCTTCTTGAGTCGGTGGATCAAAGTAGTGCATGACGTCAATCATCGCAATTCCCGAGTAGGGTTTCGTCCCTTTTGGGAGGTGTGAAATATTTCCATTTTGAATATGAATATTAGGGAGGTCCTGGACCGCGAGTGAGCCAAGTGTCACCCGATGGGTGTCATGATCAATCCCGATCACCTCTCGAGTGGGAGAATGGAGTCCTGCAGCAAGAGAGAAGAGTCCGTGGCCGCAACCCACATCGAGGATGATTCCGCGTTCAGGAAGCCGTGAGGTCATTCGGGAGTACGGGGTGAGTCGCCATCGAGCACTCAGGAAGAGCCGAGTGGGGAGGGATGCTTGTCGGTAGCGAGTGAGGATTCTCTTGCTGAATCCCGGAATTTTCCCATAGACTTTCATGTGGTTTCTCCATTTAATTCGAGTGATCCAAAACGCGACTAAGATACATTCTCGCAAAATTCGAATGGTCGTTTTTTCGCTGTTCAGGTAAAGCGTCACTGGAAATTCAGTCTGTTTTAAATTTTGAGCGTGCGCAGTGAGAAAAATCTCAAGATCAAATAAAAAACCAGGGCAAGCTTGGGTTAGGCAAACTTTTTGAGCGAGTCGACGAGAGAGAGCTTTGATCCCTGCTTGGGTATCGGTTGTCCGAATTGGCAAAAGCCACCGCACCAGGCGATTGAAGCCTAGTCCGAGCCGATGTCTTCCGTAGGCTAAACGAAGCAGTTCAACCGGAATATTAAAGTAACTCGAAGGAAGTCGACGGTTTCCAGTGACTAAATCAAATCCTTGTTTGAGCTGTAGAACGGCAGAATCAAAGAAATCTAAATCATAAGGTAAATCTGAATCTGTAAAGAGAATCCATTTCCCACGGGAATTTTTGAGCCCAGTACGGATAGCTGCTCCTTTGCCGGGTGGAAAGAGATGCGGACAGCTTCTGACTTCTTTAAATTTCTCAGTGAGCTTTTCAGCGATCTGGATGGATGGATCCATTAGGTCATCGGGGGCAGGATTGGGGACAAGGATGATTTCAAAAAGTTGCCCATACCGTTGTTGGAGAAACGAATGGGCATCGTCGATTGTGGTCTCTAAAGTCTGAGAGGCATTCCGAGCAGGAATGACCAAACTCACCTCGACTTGAGGCGTTAAGTCTAATTCCGAAAGGCCATTGAAGGGTTGGAGAGCTTTAAAATCGCTCAGAGTCGAAGAGCTCATAAACCTCCATGAGTTTTCCTAAAATGGAGTCAGCCTCAGAAGTGCTTCGAAACGCCAATCCACAGGCAGGAGTATAGATGGCCTCTTGAATTACTTTTTTAACCAAGTCCGGTCGAGATTCCCAATAGCGTCTGAAAATTCCGAGGATTTCTGCTACGATGACAGGTCCATGAATAGGCCCGCGTGGGGACCCACTCTGATGCCGACTGGTTGGAATCACTCCGAGGGACAGGCGACCTCCCTGTCGGATGAATCTAGCCATGGCTTCTCCCTGCTCGCAATCGAGGGCGGGAGCTAAAGAAAGTGCCGTGTCGATCGACAATAGATCGATGTTGAGTCCGAAAACAGCTTCCCAGGCTGTGTCGCTGCAGCAATGCAATCCCACTAAGGCTCCCTCTTTTCGAAGGGTTTGCACAAAGAGTTTAAGCTCTTGGAGTGCTAAAAGGTGTTTCGGATTTTTCAAAGAGAGTGCAAAAAGGCCGGGTTCGTCGAGGTAAAGAATAGGCTGAATATCGAAGGAACGAATTCGCTTCACCATGGCAATGGATCGCACTAAGACGAGCTGAAAAATCTGGCTACTGAGTTCAGGGTGTCGATCCGGAGTGGATCCATCTTGAATTTTTAGGGCCCATTGGCAAGTCAGGGGGCCGGCGATTTGAATTTTGGCGGATGAAGTGCCTCGTTCCTGAAGTTCCCAGAGAAAGGGTTGCCAACAGCTGGAAGCGGCACCGGAAGGCTCAAAGGGTTTAAAATCAGAGTGATTGAGAGCCTCAAGAAGGCGTTGGCGTAGAAGGGGAGTCTCGGTTTTCCAGGTAGTTTCATTGAGGCTGGCCAACCCCCCTTCCTCAAGAATAAGACCAGGAAGGCCTTCTAGTGCCTGGGCAATGAGAAGTTCCGAAGGATTTCGAATGGGGATTTGCGGCAGAAAAGGGATGCCCATTTGAAATGAGAAATGAAGGGCAGCATCCGTATTATGATGCGGAAGACTCCCGATGCCTGTCGTTCTAGCGGTTGTCGTCATGGACACCTTCTGGTACCTCTTCTTGTAAAAAGTGACCGACCGAAAAGTAGGTTGCCCCAGGGTGGTGGAAGACAATCGCCGAAACACTTGCCTCAGGATCCATCATCATTCCGTCTGTAAGTTGAATTCCAATATCATGGGGATGGAGCAGGTCCCACAGAATGGCTTGATCATCGAGCTTGGGGCAGGCTGGGTATCCAAAAGAGTAACGTTTACCTGCATATTTTGCCTGAAATCGGTCCATCATCGTCATTTCTGGAGTGTCTGGAAAGCCCCATGATTTTCTGATTTGGGAATGAATCATTTCGGCATAGGCTTCTGCCGATTCTAATGCCAGCGCCTGTATAATATGAGATTTAAGGTATTGGCCTTGCTTCTTGAGGTCTTCTGCTAGGCCACGAACTTCCTTTCCTACTGTGACCACAAACATCGCGATATTATCCTGAATTTCGGATTCGGAGGTTTGGGGTACATTTTCTATTGGAAGTGAGTAGTCAGAAAGACAGAGTCCTTCCGGTCTTCTTTGTCTAGGAAATTCAAAAGTGCAGAGTGGGAGTCGGTTTTTAAGGGGGGCTGTTTTCAATCGATCAAATAAATAAAGCTGATTTCCTTGGCTGGCTGCTTTAAAAAATTGGTAAACTGCCGAGGGTTGCATCGCAATGGTACCACGATACTCTTCTTTAACTTCTTGAACGGTTCTCCAAATATTCAGAGCTTTCGAATCCTTTTGTTTAATCTCATGGAGAGCAGCGCCCTCTTGGCTGCATCTTTCTAAGAGCCGAACACTTGATCCCTTGATTCCTAAGTGGCGCCCATAGAGCATCAGTGGGTTGATGAAATTCCAGATTTGTTCAATAGGAGTGTTTTTGAGTAAATGCCGTTCAAAGTCCGGAGGTTGCGGAATTTCGTCCAAGCGAGGCTGTCGAAGTGGGATGCGTGTTGATCTTCGATCGAATTTTCGGTCGCTTTTGACTCCTTGAGGGTGAGTGATTCGAGGAAGGTCGGCCGGGGTCTGGTTTCGTCGGAGTGAGAGTTCAGTTTTCAGTTTCTCAAATCGGATCGGGTCCACGATGGTCTTTGCGAGGTCAAGGCCACTCATGGCGTTTTGAGCGTAGGCGACGGTTCCAGTTGTATAGGCTCTGGCAATATGTTTATCTACAAAATTTGACGAGAGTGCTGCGCCTCCAACGAGGACTGGTGTAGAGATTCCTGCTCTCGAAAATTTTTCAGCTGTAATGACCATTTGTTGGGCAGACTTCACGAGAAGTCCCGAGAGCCCGACTATATCGGGTTGATGAAATTGAACTGCCTGAATCAGTTGCTCTGGTGCAACTTTAATTCCTAAATCAACGACATTGAATCCATTGTTGGTCAGGATGATTTCAACTAGATTTTTGCCTATATCGTGTACATCGCCCTTGACGGTGGCTAGAATGATTTTGCCTCGGGGGAGAAATTCAGACTTCTCCATAAAGGGTTCGAGGTGACTGACGGCAGCCTTCATGGCTTCAGCAGATTGGAGAACCTCCGCGAGGATTAATTGGTTGGCGCTGAAGAGTCTTCCGACTTCATCCATCCCTTTCATGAGGGGACCGTTAATGATTTCCAAGGGCCTCATTTTCTTGAGGGCTTCATTGATATCTGCAATCAAGCCGTCCTTGGAGCCTTCCAGGATCGAGCGGCATAAACGATCCATGAGGGATAAGGAGAGGGGAGTTGAATTGGTTTTAAGAGTTTCTCTTGACTGCCGAAAGTGGGTGGTAAAAACGGCAATAGTTCCTTTAGAGGATTCAGAGGACGATTCAGATTCTCGATTGTAGAGGAGATTTTCGGATAGACGCTTTTCAATTTCTGATATTGAATAATAAGGTATCAGTTGATCTGGCCTGACAATAGCTAGGTCGAGTCCGGCTTGAACACAGTGGTAGAGAAAAACAGAATTGAGTATGCCTCGGCCCGATGCGGGTAAGCCGAAGCTGACGTTGGATATTCCTAAGATGGTTTTGGTCTGAGGGAATCGATTTTTGATGAGCCGAATTGCTTCAATGGTTTCTATGGCCGATCCTGCATATTGAGGGTCTCCTGTGGCACAAGGAAACACGAGAGGATCCCAATAAATATCCTCGGCAGGGATCCCGTACTTTTCAGTGAGTAGAGAGAAAGATCGCTCGGCGATTTCGAGTTTTCTCTGGCGAGTCAGCGCCATTCCGTGATGAGGGTCTTCGTCTAGGGTGCCGACTACTAGAGCTGCTCCGTATTTTCGGGCGAGGGGAGTGATTTGCTTGAAGCGGTCTTCACCGTCAGCGAGGTTAATGGAGTTGATGATGGATTTGCCTTGAGAGTAGGTGAGGGCAAGTTCGATCACTTTGGGGGTGGATG
>JANNCA010000032.1:0-3221 GCA_031386075.1 Oligoflexia bacterium | reverse complement strand
CCTTCACTGTCTTTTTGCTCAGGATCCAGCGGATTTTACTGCCCCGCATCAACGACTTCCTTATCCGGACTCGATATCGGCGCTAACTCAGGAAACCAAGCACAGGTCAGTTTCCAAATTTCCAACGCAAGTACCCTTCTCAACTCAGGTAATTTTGCATTTAGTTCACTCGGAGGATCCATTTCTGGAAGCTCGCAAACTTTCGACTGGGGTTTACCTTTTTTCTTCGGTAGAAAAGTTGTGGTGGGCATCAGTGGCAACTCCTCGTCCCTAGGAACAGGTCCTTACTGGGCATTCTAAGTGAGATATCCACTCTGCCCAAAAAACCTTCACCCTGTGCCAGGAAATCTTTTGCCCAAAACCTGCGTTCTCAACTCGTTCTTATACGCAGCAATTCGATCGAGATACTCAGGCTTGCCAATCCCTAAAATTTGAACGGCCAAAATTCCGGCATTCCAAGCATTTCCAATGGCGACGGTAGCAACCGGAACTCCCTTGGGCATTTGGACTATTGATAACAGTGAATCCTGACCCTGAAGCGTCCCAGTCGGAACGGGCACGCCAATGACAGGCAACTCAGTTTGAGCAGCAATCATTCCTGGAAGATGTGCGGCTCCACCAGCCCCGGCAATAATGACCTGAAGCCCCCGGCCACGGGCTGACTGAGCAAAGGTTGCCATCTCTACAGGAGTCCTATGAGCAGAAACAATTGAAATGTCGTAGGGAATATGGAAGTAGTCCAAAGCTGCAGCCGCTTCCTTCATGACGCTATAATCAGAATCGCTCCCCATGACGATCGCAACGGTCGAAGCTGTTGCCCGACAAGAAGTGCCTTCTTCAACTTTCATTTTTTTACTTCCTGAACTTGATTGATCCATTGTTGATGAGATCCTTCTAACTCTTCTAAAAGGGTATCCATTTCTTCTGCCTGGGTCACCGTTCCATTGAGGTGTCCCAGTTTTCTGCGAGGACGAACTTCACCCTTATGATACCAGTGAAGGTGACTGCTAGGCCCGGGAAATGGCAAAAGACTTCTTTTCCCCTGAGTGGGTGTGAAATCGGGACCTAAAATATTCAGCATCGCAAAGAAGGAAGTAGGTTGATGACTTCCCAAAGGTAAACCCAAGACGGCTCGCCAGTGATTTTCAAACTGATCTGTAGGACAGGCATTTTGCGTATAGTGACCAGAATTATGAACCCGTGGAGCAATTTCATTCACTAAAAGTTCTCCCTCTGGGGTCTCAAAAAACTCAATCGCAAAAGCCCCTTGAACCTGAAGCGTAAAAGCAATTTTTTGTGCGTATGCTTGGGCTAATTTTTGAACTTCCTGCTTCACTCCAAACGATAGTGCAGGTCCGTAAACTCTGGAGCAGATTCCATCTTTCTGCTCAGAAATAACCAGAGGGTACGAAATAAATTCTCCGACAGTAGAACAAACTCCGATCAAAGCCAGTTCGCGTTTAAAAGGAACGAAACTTTCGGCATAAACGATACTCCCTCTCTTTTTCGCAGCTTTACAGAATTCTTCTGCCAATCGTAGACTCGCCTCGGTGTTTTTAAGAACATAAACACCTTTTCCATCATAACCCATCCTAGCCCACTTTAAAACACAGGTCCCCCCAAAACATTTTCTTACTTCTTGAAGATTGCTAAAAGTTAAAAACCGGGGACTCGGAATACCTAAAGACTTAAGAAGCTCCTTTTGTTGAAGCTTGTTTTGCAAAATACGAATGACCTCAAGACTCGGATAGAAACTCACTTTTTTGGCACCCACGGCAGCTTTGAGCTTGAGGCAGTCCAGAAATTCATTCTCAAATAGAACGTAATCCACCTGAGAAAAAAATCGCTCCAGCGCAAGAACATCTTCAGTGGATCCATAAACTATCCGCGAATAAATCTGAGCAACAGGAGAATGAGAATCTTCAGTAAAAACAATCGGCTTCAGCCCCATTCTGTGAGCAGCATTCACCAACATCAAAGAGAGCTGTCCTCCTCCAAGAATTCCAGCCTGACCCATTAAGGTAGAATCCAATTTCTCTAAGTCGAATGTCATTTTCGCAATCTACACCGTTAGCAAATAAGACACAACCGCAAGTTCTGGATCAAACGCCGCCTAAACAACTGACAAATCAATTGACACTCATCAAAGTCAATTAAAAGTTAAATCAGGCAATAGTTATCATATCTTATATTTAAATATTTTATGGCACACACTGTGCTAAATACCCTCCCGTTAGGATCTGAAATTAATACGAAGCTGTTATAGGAGCTATGTAGAATATGATAAAAAAATTAAGCCTTCCCTTATTTATGATTGCCTTATCTGCGGCGCCAACCCCGAGCTTAGCGGTCCTCAAAGGAAATCCTATCGCTCCAAAAGGTGGGGTAGCATCAGTATTTAGTAAAAAACCAAGCGAAGCCCATAGTTTTTTCGATACTTTCATACGCCATGAACTGATTGGACTTACTAGCGAAGAATACAAATACATCCAAGAAGAAGATCAAGACCGTTTTCACCTTCTAATCAACCAGCGAGCTGATGAACTTTGCCAACTCAAACACTACCAAGGCGCAGCCGTAACCCCGCCCTTCAAAGAAAAGATTGGCAGCCTGACCGCATACGACTTGGATTCAGACCATTCTGATTTAGTTCAAAGGCAATTTGACTCTACCCAGGGGAAAACCTATCAACTTTTACTGAGCAAAGGGGCCAAAAATATCACTAAAAGTGAATTCCTAACATTAAAAGCAAAGAGCCCAAGAGCCGCGCGAGCAGTGCAAGAGAAGACAGGCCCCATTCCGACTATCGTTTTTACAGACCTACAATGTTCACATTCGAACTCACTTACCGGAGTATCCAGTCAATCTAGCGCCGCACCTGCTCCTTCGAAAGACCAGTCCACATCCGCCCTCAGGAAAGCAGAAAGAGCTCATCAAAAAAAACTGAATGAATTCGAAGCACTTTTCTCCAAGCTCATTGACCTCTTCAAGACAATTGATCCGCAATATCTTCAAAAATCACGTCATTTTCTTGCAATCGCATCCACCCGAAAAACAAAACCCCTTAGTATTAAATCTTTTTCGTCTAGCCCGAGCTCAACTTCAAATTCTTCCCGATCAAGTGGATCTGCTCGATCTGGTGACACAAATGACGAGAACACTATTTATTCTCCACTTCATGATCATTCATAAAGATTTATGTTTTAATTCTAGGACTTAAA
>JANNCA010000420.1:0-15651 GCA_031386075.1 Oligoflexia bacterium | reverse complement strand
GAGATTTACTGACATTTACTCAGAAGAGACCAGTCTCTCCAAAGCTTCAACCCTAGCTACATACACCCAGACGCGAACTGGATGGAGCAATAGATTACTCTTTGAGACCTACTTTGTCCTTCGACTGGGTGCTGACACGCGCACCTTTTTAGAAAAAGGGGACTCCGTCTATAATGACAATTATGGATTTCTTGGCGCAGGTCTAGACTACTCTGGACTATTTCCAGGTCTACGCCTCTCTTTCCAGGGAGGTGCCTCGATAGATCTTGTTTCTAAGATTCAACGTGGCGGTCCGGATATAAAAACTGGGTTAATGTTCTACCAAGAATGGAGAAAGAGTCATTCTGCACTCGGCATTGAGATCTATGGAGATGGATTCTATATTAAAAGATATGACAATTTTTTAGCATCCTCACAATTCCGACTTTTTTACGAAATTTTTAAGCTAAACTTAAAAGAAGAAAAAACTGAAAAAAAATTAGTATTTTTTGATTTATCTCCCATTATAAATATTGCATCCTCATTAGATTCGTCTGGAATTGACTATAATCGTTTTATTGAGACTCGGCTTGGACTCAGAATGAGACTGACGGCGCCATTATCTCTAATGCTCAACCCCTACTATACTTTTGGCTATAGACTACAAAGGCCGAGTCAATTCCCGCAATATCAAGACTTTAGAGTGCTGATGACTTTATCAGCAGCGTTTTAATATTTAATTTTAGATTCGCTTTCAAAGTAAAAAAAGGGGGGAATGTGATTGCAATTATTGCAGGTACTCGGCCAGAACTCATTAAAGTCGCACCTATTTATCTTGAATTAAAACAAAGAAATCAGCCGGTTGAACTTTGGCTCACCGGGCAGCATGAGTCGCTTGCTCAGGCACCCGTCGAATTTTTTGGCATTTGCCCAGCCTATCAATGGAAGAACCTAGAACCAGGTCAATCTTCGAACAGGCTTTTAGGGAAGCTACTCAACCACATTGACGAAGCGATTACTCTGACAAAACCTAGAGCAGTGATCGTCCAAGGTGACACAACAAGCGCCTTAGCTGGCGCAATAGCCGCTTTTCACAAGAAGATTCCTGTAGCCCACGTTGAGGCTGGCCTAAGAACGGGCGACTTAAACCAGCCCTTCCCCGAGGAAATGAACCGTCGAGCAATCGACTCATTTGCGTATTGGTTATTTCCTCCAACAATTCGAGCGAGACAAGCCCTTCTTGCGGAAGGCCACCAAAATGTTCCAGATTTTACAGGAAATACTGGCATTGATGCATTGCTGTGGGCCCGTGAAAAAATTCGCAAGGAAGGCATTTGGCCAGAAAGCATTCCACGATTGCACCCGAAGTCCCAACTTATATTGTCGACTGGTCATCGAAACGAAAATTTAGGCCTACCACTTTTTCGAGTTTTGAGAGCTTTAGCAGAAACCGTAAAGAAGATTCCGAACTCAGTCCTCTATCATGCGGCCCATCCTAATCCAGAGGCAACTCGAAATGCTTTAGAAGCCCTCCAGGGATTTGAACGTGTCCATGTCATTCCTGCGCTGGGTTATCCCGAATTTGTAGCACTTTTAGATGCTTCATCGGTTGTGGTTACGGATTCAGGGGGAGTCCAAGAAGAAGCTCCTAGTTTTTCACTCCCTGTTCTGATCACTCGAGAGGTCACTGAACGTCCTGAAGTTTTGAGTTGCGGCGGTAAGTTAGTCGGCACTGACCCCAATGTAATTTCAACTGAGCTCTTAAAATGCCTTTCATTGGATCGAAATAAAATCAATAAAAACAATGAAACCCCCTTTGGAGACGGCAAAGCAAGTTTTAGAATTATTAGAAAAATAATGAAAGACCTAAGACTAAATACAGATTAGATTTTCTAATCTACTTAAATAATAAAACTTTAAACTAATATAAGGTAACACTATGCTTATTGGTTCTTTAGTATTTCTAGGTATTGTTTTTTTTATTGGCTCTTTCGACGATTTGCTCATTGACTTAGCTCAGATTATCGGCAGGATACGACCTACCTCTGTTAGTAAAAGCACGTGGAATGAATGGGAAAAAATCGCTGAAAAACCAATTGCACTGATGATTCCTGCCTGGAAAGAATCAGATGTTTTAGAAGCAATGGTCAAAACAAATCTTTCCAGAATTAAGTACTCAAATTTCAAATGGTTTATCGGAGTCTATCCAAACGACATAGAAACCCTTAACATTGCAAAAAAGCTAGAAGCAATTTATCCCAGCAAAATAAACGTCATCGTCACCGATAGACCAGGTCCAACATCCAAGGCTCATTGCTTAAACTGTATTATGAACGTCATCGAGGAGTCGAATAGCATCGCAATTCGAAATAATTCCGGATGGTTACCCCACTACATTGCTATTCATGATGCAGAGGACGTCATTCACCCTTACTCTTTGACCGCTATCAATGCTCAATCGGATCGTCTTGATTTTATTCAGGTTCCCATATTTTCATTACCAGTTCCGGCTGGTGCCTGGGTGGCAGGCACCTATTTAGATGAATTTGCGGAAATTCACTTGAAAGAAATCCCGGTAAGACAAATGCTGAAAATGCCGTTGCCTAGTGCTGGAGTTGGAACCTTTTTCTCAAGACGAATCCTTACCCTTTTATACCAGCGCTTTGGTTATTGCTTCGACGAAAACAACCTGACAGAGGATTATGAGATATCTCAGAGAATTGCTCGTTTAGGTGGAAGACAATCTTTTCTACTTATTCACGATGAGAAGGGAGAAGTAGTCGCTACGAGGGAGTATTTTCCTGACAGCATGGGAAGATCCATTCGACAGAAAAGTCGCTGGACCACCGGAATTGGTCTGCAAACACTGGGCACCTGGGGTCGTTTTGGGACTCATATCAATCGAAAATATTGGGCTCGAGACTTATTAGCGATCTATGCACTTTATCGAGACAGAAAAGCTTTATGGGCGAATCCAGCAGCATTCTTGGGCTGGTGCTTTGTTTTTATTTGGGCTGCCCAAGGCGCCCATTCGTATATGGTTCAAGAGAAAACATCACCTACAATCTTTTACTGGCTCAAAGGTCTCTTTGTGGTCAATTCTTTACTATTTGGAGTAAGAATCTGCCAACGCTTCCGATTTACCACTCAGGTCTATGGCAATACCCATGGATTTTTATCTATTCCAAGAATATTTATTTCCAATATCATTAATGGAACAGCCAGCTTATTTGCAATTCGTGGTTATTTTTCAGCCCACAAAAAGGGTCAGACTGGCAAAATCGCTTGGGCCAAAACGGACCATAAATTTCCGGATATCAATGAGCTTCCGAAGTAACTCGAGTTAGGCGATCCGATTGAACTTGAGTTTGGCAACCGAAATCTGAGCGATGTTGTGCAATACGAGTTCGCCAACCGCTGACTTCTGTACTGCTAGTATTTTGAGTCCAGCCCCCACAATTATAGCTCCCGCCATGAACATAGTTATTTTCAAAGTCCCGAACCATAGCCTCAGCATGAGTTACACTATCGCAAGCACTCAGAAACCTTACTGCCATGAACTGCCTTCCAATAGCGGCAGTATATTTTGACAAAGATCTACAATCACCAACGGGTTGTAGAGGATTAGAACTCCCACAACCTGCCAGGGTGAGTATTATTAGAATTAATATCGTCTGCATTCCGTTACTTTCTTTTAAGTGATGAGAATATATTGCTAGTTAGGAATTGAAGTTTGGAAATTATGGCGTCCTCCAAATTTTAAAACCACTTCTCATCCTGGAAAACATTTAACTTATGGCGATTACCGTGATGAGTTAAAGCAGTATAGATTGAAGCATTTTGATCTTTTTCAATCATGATTGTCGTTAATCCGTTGTCTTTTAAATATTTTAGAATCTTAGGAGTTCTAATGATATCCCAATACTCTTCACCTTCGTATTTAATGCGGAGTTCATCTAGACCCAACCTCTGATAGTCTTCGACAAATTGTCTCAAAATTTATTGTTCAGTTAAAATCACTCTACAAACCTGCTTATTTCTTCAATCCATTCTTTCGGAATCGTGCCATCAATACCTGGCTTCACATAAATCTGATTCCCGCCCCCAACAAATTCAGACATATTATGACCAATTCGTTGAATACCGGCAGTGACTCCTTCATTCAAGGTTTCACTGGCAGGCACTTTTATCTTGATCCAAATATTTGATCGGCTTCCCCAACTTCGCTCCAATGCAGAATCTATCAAAGCCTGAGTCGGTGAAGATGGCCGGATTGAAGTCCAAAAATTACTTCTATGTGCCCATGTAGTTGCTTTATCGAGCACTCTTTGGATATCGCCTTGTACTGCGGGCGCCAGAAATTTGAATGTCAGCCCTAATCTGTTCCAAACCTTGAAACTCTTGCTGGGTAGTATTGCTCTGCAACAGGAAAATCAAAGCATCTTGATCAGAGGTATCAACAATATAGACGATGCCTGCAAATAGAATCTTATAGACGAGTCTAGTTTCATTTGTAAAATAACCTTTAGCAATCGGGCGGTGTTGGGGGAATCCGATTACAATTTCCCCTACTCGGACCACAAAAGAATCAACATCTGGACCCGTAATTGCTTGGGTTTCAATAGCCAAAAAATTGTTATAAGAAGCGATCAAATCGCTGACCTGCTTGTGCGCTGCGGTCAACTGGAGCCGGAGGAGCGTTCACTACTGGAGCTTGGGGAACAGGCTGAGTCATCTGCTGCAAAATTTCCGGTGTGCTAAGCCTCATCCCTGGAGGAGGAGCAAATCTAGGAGGCTCATGCCTTGCCGGAGGCGGAACGTGCATTTGCTGGCGAGGCATCATACCTCCTCCACCGCCCCTATTTGAGTCCCCATTACCGGCAAGAGCTTGAGTTGCCGTCATTAAAATTAACAAAAACAAAGCGAGGTATTGTTTTATTAGAAACTTCCTTCTTGGATTAACCCCGCCCTAAAATTTAAATCTCTCCCTACGTATATAGTTCCAGGGAATATAATTCAACGCTTTTCACATTCTTGAGTGGATACGATACCCATTAAGTGAACGGAATGCCCGGCGATAAGGTGGAGACAGAGAGCCAAGCAGAGTGGGAAATCAAACCGGTGGTTGTCAGGGTTTAGGAGGTCTTTTTGGACCTTCTCTTCGAATCCGTTAGGCGTCATTTATTCTATGCCGAAGTGGACTTGTTACTCTGGCATCAAACTGTTTTTAATTAAAAACCCGTGATTTTAAGTCGATTTACATAGGAATGGAAGTTCAACGATGAAAGTAGAGCCATGATCCGGTTCGCTTTCAACTCGGATGAAGCCTCCATGAGCTGCAATGATTTGGCGTGCAATATAGAGGCCCATACCTAGACCACCAAAACGTTTAGCCGACACGGCACGCTCGAAGCGGTCAAAAATTCTTGCCTGATCCTCTTGAGCAATTCCGATTCCAAAATCTTGAACAACGAATAGCGCGTGATCTGCCTGAGCTGAAAGTGTAATCTTGATAGATTTCCCCACTCCATATTTCATCGCATTCGTCAGAAGGTTGACCACAACTTGTTCGACTCGAAGGCGATCCCACTGCCCTATGACCAGAGTGTCGGCACTGAGTTTAAGATCACATTTTGCTTTTTCCAGTTCTGAAGCAAAACGCTCAATCACATCACGCGTGAGTTCCACTAGATCGACCCTTTCTCGATTGAGAGTCATACGTCCAGCACTGATCCGAGAAACTTCGAGCAAATCATCCACAAGTTTAGAAAGGCGAATAATATTGTTATCGGCAGTCTCGATCAATTTTATGAAATCGCGTGCCCTAGGGGATGTGGTGGTGATTTCTGTTTGGAGGAACTTTACAAGAAGCTGTAATTGTAACTTAAGTGGGGTAAGCGGAGTTCTTAATTCATGCGATGCAACTGCCATAAAGTCTTCACGAACTTGAATTGCCTTTTGCGCTTGGCTATAGAGATGAGCGTTTTCAATTGCCATCGCTGCTCTTCGTGATATCTCCATGGCAAGTCCAAGATCTGCCAAACCATAATGATGGCCCGGTTTTGCAGAAGCCAACGTAAGCACACCTAAGAGACGTCCACGTGCCTGAAGCGGCACGACGAGCACAGTCTTCGTGCCCAAAGCCTGAATGAGCCGAGCATGCTCTTCATCCATACTGTAAGCATGCAAAACCTCATCAGTAATCTCCGAAAGGAGTAGAGGCTCCCCACTTTCAAGCACTTTTCCTGATGGATGGGGTGACCCAGGCTGCACCGGGTAACGCCGCGCCAGCTCTTCAACTAACGCCATTTTTGTAGGATCACAATGAGCTCCAGCCCGCCGGTAAATTAGATTTTCTTGCAACATGTCAAACTCGCACCATTCAGCGAATCGTTGCACCAAAAGCTGTGAAAGTCGATTGAGCACTACCTCGTATTCCAGTGATTCCGACAGTAATACGCCAGCCTCGGCCAAAAAAGCTGCTTTCTTATGCTCTTCTTCTGCCTCTTTTCTTGCCGAAAGCTCTTGTGAAAGAAGATATGCATTTTCAATGGAGATAGCCGCTTGGGTCGACAGAAGGTCTAGTATCGCCAATCGCTCATGCGAAAAAACACCTGAAACAAGCGCATTCTCTAGATAGAGATATCCCACCACTTTTGCTTGCCTCCAGATGGGTGTGCATAGCACCGAGCGTGGCTTCTTTCGCATGAGATATTCATCACTCTTAAACTGCTCAGAGTTGACAACTGCGTCCTCCAGGATCACTGGCTTTCCAGTTTGCACAACAAACCTAATGATGCTCTCAGGAACCCTTGTTGAACCCTCCACTGGAACTGCGGGCAGCAACTCAGCTCGTACCCCTTCTTGGTCAAATTCTGCCACTACCTGAAGGGTAAGCTGTCTTTCACGCGACAAAATGAGGCACCCGCGCTCGGCGCCTCCCTGCTCTAGGAGCACCTGCATCAGCGTCTTTGAGAGATCTTCAAGTTTAATCGACTGCGAGATGGTTTGCGAAGCTTTAATTACAGAAAGAAAATCGAGTTCCACCATTCCTACACAAACCGTCGGCGTGGGCGCGATCATCCTCTGGGGTGGCGCAAGCCATGAGTAGCTCCGATCTAAAGTTTTTACCTTTGCGTCAGCACCCCAGCGTTGATAGCGAGAATATGCTTTTTGTAAGTATGCCTTAAAAAAAATTTCAAACCCATGATTCTCATAAAACTGAGCGGCCAATTCGTAGGCAAGTGCTTCGTCCTGGATAAACCCGTTTTTTCGGGCGGCCAGAATCGCCTGCTCATACAAATGAATTGCCTCTAATTCCTGGCCCGAAAGACGCGCGATTTCGGCCTCGATCAGCTTGTATTTATGGGTACAGTTTTCCGGTGCAGCGTCCATCCAAACTTTAAGACGAGCTTGATTCTCACCTAATTTTCGTTTGATTGCGCGCGACAGTTCATCCGTACTGCCAAGGGGGTGAACTTGCGCTAAGGCGAGCGAGTGATAAAAATTCGCATCAATGATCGCTAAAAAACCCAGAATGTGGCTCGTCATTTGCTGCGCTTTTTCGGCATGTTCAAGAGCGGCCTTGGGTTGCCCGTCGAAAATCAGCCGCTGTGCCCGGTAGGTATGGTAAATGCAAAGCGAGGATAGATTACCGCGTTGGGTACAATAGACTAAGAAGGATCCTTCGTCCTCTGTCACAACCGATAGCGGCTCCTCTGACTGTAATCCCTGTACTGCATAAAAAAGGCTTTGAAGCGAGTCTTGTGCCCATTGGTTCTTGTTCGTTTTGGTAAAGAATAATCCTGTTTCAACCTTGCTGCGCACTTGCGAAACTGAATCGCCCGCGACGTAGTGAAAACAGGCTTGAGTTGCCATCAAATATCCGATGAATTGCAGATCTCCTGTCACATACCCAGCTTGAATTCCAACTTGCCAACAAGGTAAAGTCTCGCGAAGCGGTTTGACCCAAGCTTGGGTCACTCCCCACGGCCATGTGGTCTTGCACTTGACAGCCACGGCTCCCAGCCGATCAACCAACTCCCATCCAAGCTTCCCAAATTCGTAGCCTCGTTTGAATTGGCCACAGTGCATGCCGATGAGCATGCCGTATACCGCGAAGCTCTTGCATGATTCCATCGAGTTGCCATATCGCAATGAGATCTGTACCATCTGAGCAGTGATCGTCGGGTGAATGGCGGGTTCGCTAAAATACGCCGGAACATCGACGTTAAGTAAAATCTTTTGAGCTACTCGCTGAACCGGATCTGCCAGCAAGGGACCCGAAAGCAAATCTATCGGACTGCGATTGCCCAATAAAGTATCGATTTTTACAACCGCTTCCTGAAAGGCTTGCTCAGGATCCTCCACTGGTAACGAAATCCCCAACAACGCGAGCGCCACGCGTCCAGACTGAACCGCCTTCGCGAAGGCACCTTCAAGAGTTTGGCCCACAATGAGAAGAACTAAAAAATCAGCCTTTTCTAGATCGGTCCGCAGGTATCCAAGGGCCGCTGTAATCAGCTCTTCGGAACGGGCCAGGTTACTGTTCAAAAATTCAACTTCAGCCAACGTACCGTAGAGCTGGCGTTGAAGAGAATAATCCGTTTGCCAATCAGCCGGATCAAGCAGTTCCCATGCGATTCTCGAAAATTCTAAGGCATTTCCAAAGGCCGAAGAATCGATCGCCCTCTTCGCCGCCTGAAGGTTCATGCCCGCAAGCCGTCGCTTCTCGGCAGAATCAGTCATCTGAATACGGCCGGAGTTGAATTGGCCTACAATTTCAAAGAGGTGTTCTTTTAAGGCTGTATCAGCATAGGTAGCAAGCCACATACGCGCGATCTGTAAATGCATCCCAGCGCGATCGACCTCCGGAGTCAGCAAGTAGGCCGCTTCTTGAATGCGGTCGTGTTGAAACATAAACTTGCTGTTCGAGCGGTGCACCAAGCCTGCTCCAATTACCTCATCCAGCAAAGCGTAGGTTTCTCCCGGGTCTCCTCCGTAAATCGCTGCAAGGGTAGTGAAATCAAATTGATTGCCGATAGCGGCTGCCATCCGCAAAATATTTCGTGCTCCTAGGGACAACCGATGAAATTTTCGAATCATCAAGTCAATCACATTGTCAGAAAACCCTTTTTCTTCAATTTTCGCCAAATCCCAGGTCCAGCGCAAAGTTTGACGATCAAAAATGATCAGGTCTTCCTCCCTCAGTGCCATGAGGAACCGAATGGTAAAAAATGGATTGCCGCTGGTTTTTTTAACCACCAGTTTAGCTAAGGGTAAAACATGGGATACATCCGTATGCGCTGCATCCCCAATCATCTGACAAATTTGATCGAACGAAAGCACATCTAGAAATAGCTTTTGTAGCGCTCCCTTTGATTTCTCAATTTCATCGAAGGCCAGCCTCAAAGGATGTGTCGAAGTCACTTCATTGTCCCGGTAGGCACCAATCAACAAGACGTTATAAGTGTCGGGATGGGTGCTCAACATCTCAACCAGCTTGAGGCTGGCTGCGTCGACCCATTGCAAGTCGTCCAGAAAAATAATCAAAGGATGACCCAGCTCGGTGACAGCACCGAGAAACTGCCGAAACACCAGGTGAATGCGGCTCTGAGCCTCAACAAAACCCACTTCTGGCGCGGGAGGCTGTTGACCCACAATCCTCTCAAGCTCCGGCACAACATCAATCAGTACCTGAGTATTGATCCCTAATGAGGCAAGGAGTCGCGATTTCAAAGAGGTAATCTGTTCTTCGTTTTGGACAAGTAGGTGTTGCACCAGTTCGGCGAATGCCTGAGAAATGATGTCGTATGGAATCCCTCTCTTATATTGATCAAATTTGCCAGAAATGAAGTAGCCACATTCACGCACAATGGGGCGATACAGCTCTTGCACTAGAGATGTTTTGCCAATTCCAGAATAGCCCGTGACGAGCACGAGCTCCGTTGTTCCCGAATTGACAATGTTCTTGAGCGTGCGAACCAAAGTTTCGCTCTCGGCTTCTCGCCCATAGAGTTTCTGTGGCATCCGAAATAGTTCTGAGATATCTCGGGAACCTAATGCGAACGGCTCGATATGTCCCGAAGCCTGCCATTGATTTCGACAGATTTCCAGATCAGTCTTTAGGCCAATAGCGCTTTGGTACCGATCATCCGCCATCTTGACCAATAGTTTCATAATGACATCTGCAACTGGCCGCGGGGTGCTCGGAATTCTATCAGATGGCGACTCAGGAACTCGGGCAACCTGATTGTGAATCCACTCAAGTGGATCAGCGGCCTCAAAAGGGAGTGATCCTGTTAACATTTCATAAAAAACCATCCCAAGCGCGTAGAGATCGGAGCGGTTGTCGACGACACGATTCATTCGTCCGGTTTGTTCCGGCGACATATAGGGGAGCGATCCTTCGATTTGCTGTGGGGTTAAGGCTTTCAGATGCTCAAGTGGCAGGCGCGTGGCAAGTTCCAAGCCCGCCAATTTGACCTCCTCAGTTGTAGGATGAATCAAAATATTCTGAGGTTTTATATTTCTGTGGACAATCCCCTGGGTATGAAGGTCTGCAACCGCTTCTGCCAGTTTGATCGCTAGACGAAGGAACCCCCCCACCTTCATGCCCGCACCCAACTTTCGATCAAGTGATTCACCGCCAAAATCTTCAAAGACTATGGCGAGTGAGTTCTGTTGAACCTCGAAAGTGAGGGGCTTAACCACAGCCTTGATGTTCAATTGGGTACCCATGTCATACGCATTCTTGAAGTGATCCAGATCTTGTGGTCGTCGATGTGCCGAACCGATCGCTTTGATGACAACGCGCCGCCGGTCTTTTATCCGCAACCCGCGATAAACAGCAACTCTTTCATCTTCATAAAGTACTTGGTCAATAGTGTACTCGGTAGAACGCCACACTAAAAATTTCCTCTCTTTCGTTCTACCCAGTTTAGCTGCAATATTGCTTGGCAACTTTGAATAGTGTTTCCAGATCGATGGGCTTTTTCAGGATTTCTTTTGCGTGGATTGTCTTGGCTTTATTGCTAAAGGCAGTCACCACGACCACGGGTATCGTCGCAAGAACCTTGTCTTTCTGAAGCGCAGAAACAAACTCCCAGCCGTCCATCACGGGCATCATCAAATCCAGCAGGATCAGGCAAGGGCGTGGCAATTTTGGAAGTACATTAAGCCCCTCCTTGCCATTAACGGCAGTGAAGACAACATATCCTTCAAACTCAAGTGCTAATTTCAACGTTTCTCGAATGGATTCCTCATCTTCAACAATCAAAATACTTTTGGAGTAAAGAGTATTATCATCTGTCCTGACCACCTATCACTCCCATCCCAAAACCATTCGGCCGAAGGGTATTGCAACTTTTATTCCTCTAGGCACCCTGGGTCTTGTTGTGACTCTAGATCCCTGTTCCCTGCGGCAACAGGTCTCGACCTCAACTTTCAATGTTTCCAATACTGTGAAATTGGTACTTCACCACCTACAGTCAACTCAGGAATCCTCAAAGTGGGTTGTGCATCAGTCACTGGAGCCGCCTGACCATCTTTTCCACAGGTCCCCGTAGAAAAACCAAGATCGTTTCCCAGACGGTCAACAATAGATAAGACTTTAGGTCCATTCCCTACTAAGGTTGCCCCTCGAATCGGGGAGGTCAGCTTTCCATTTTCGATCAAATAGCCTTCTGTTACTGCAAAAACAAAGTCTCCAGTCACAGTATTCACTTGCCCACCTCCCATCGCTTTCACAAAAATGCCCCATGGAGTATCACTCAGAATAGCTCCAGGCTCATCCGTTCCTGCCGCAATATAGGTATTGGTCATTCGAACAATCGGTTTATGCCTAAAAGACTCCCGCCTCCCATTGCCAGTGGCCATGAGGTCAAACTTCATGGCAGATAGCCGATCGACTAAATACCCTTTGAGTAATCCCTTTTCGATCAAGATATTCTTTTTGGACGCAGTGCCTTCATCATCGAATCGATAGCTCCCACGCTTTCCTTCTAAAGTGCCGTCATCCAAAACCGTAATCAAAGGCGACGCTACTAACTGCCCCAACTTCCCCTGATAAACTGAAAGTCCATTGCAAGCGAGGTCTGCCTCCAATCCATGCCCAACGGCCTCATGAATCATCGTCCCTCCTGCCTCAGAGGAAATAACAACCGGCATAGTTCCCGCTGGAGCTGGCTTTGCTGAAAGAAGAATCTTTACTCGATCAGCCGCTCTTTTTCCAATAGACTCTGGAGTGACTTCTTTAAAAAATTCTAATCCCACATACCCACCCTCAGAGATATATGCGGTTTCTATTCTTCCATCCTTTTCTCCGACAACTTGCACAAAAGCCTGGAGATAAGTTTTTAAATCCGGAGCAATGAGTCCATCACTATTAATGACTAAAATTTGACGCTGCGAATCCATGATCACTGATGTTACTTGACGAGCATCGGGTAATTCTAAACGAGCAGAAGCTTCAGCGCGCCGTGCTAAATCAATTTTTTGAGAAATTGAAATATTTCTGGGAGATTCCTTAATTTGATATTCGGCGATATCAGAATTCGGTTGTTGAGACATTCTCCATTCTAGGGAAATCTTATTCTTCTCTGAATCTTGACCCGGAATCGACTCAGATAAAGATTCTGCTAACTGAATGAGGGCCTTCTCGGTGAGGTCAGTGGTATAACCGTAGACAGAGCGTCCCTTGAATAAAATCCTGAGACCGACCCCCCGATCTACCCCCTGCATGAGACGATCCACTCGGTTTTTTTCGTAAAACACCCGCGTCAAAAAAGTCTCTTCGAAAAAGAGCTCCGCCAACTCCCCACCTCTTCTCAAGGCTTTCGAAAAGACCGATTCTACATCAAGCGTCAAAAAACCTATTTTTTTGAGTTCATGATTCAGCTTTGATTTCATACACTAGATCTCCCATACGCATTAGTAAGTCTTGGACTTCATTCACATAATCCGGAGGTATGCGAAGCTCCAAGTCCCGATGAGCATCCCCAGTTTTAAACTCGAGAGTCGAATAGCTAGTGATCCCCTCATAAGACTCTAAAATAAAATAAACGTATGCAGAATCTTCTTTTTTAACGCGAATGATTTTTTTGACTGAGAATTGAGGAAGATTAACCATAAGACTTGATCAAAACAATTGACCCTCTTATCCTAGTAGTAACTGTGAACATAAAAAAAAACCTACATTTACAAATTCTAGCCATATTTCTACCTTTGACTGCATTCGGCCTATCCGGATGCGCAGAAGCAGAAAAAAAGACCCTTTTAACTACAGATAGTAGGTCTTCAGATAGCATGCCGCCAAACAACCAGCAACTTTTGACGAACCTCACTAAGCGAGTTGATTTTCTAGAAACTGAGGTCGCCAAATTCATTAAAATGGGGAACACCCCGGCTGATACCTCAGAAAACACCATCTCCAATCAGTCTGGTGGTTCCCGAAGTATTGCCAAAGCACAGAATCACACGGCCGAATCAACCACCCAGGGCCAGGTCCTAAAACCAAACGCAGTGATCGGCCATCCTAGTGAGAACGGAGGCAGTCCAGTCTCCTCTAGCCCGGCTCGCCATGATCCAGAGGCTGGCTTTCTGAATGATGAGCCCATTCAAATCTTCAGAAAAGCGATGATCACCTTCCAGGGGCAAAGTTATCCAGAAGCTATTCTTATATTTTCGAGGTTCCTTGAAAAATTCCCTGATCACGCTCTAGCTGGATCCGCCCAATTCTATGTAGGCGAGGCCTATATGAAGCAAAAAGAATACAAACTAGCATTGTCTGAGTTTCAGCGTGTTCTGACATCTTACGATCGAAGCGCCCATGTTTCTGACACCCTCATCGAAATGGCATTAGCAGAAGACACTTTAAAGAAGTCCCAACAGGCTTCAGTTCACCGGCACCTACTTTCAACTCTTTTTCCTCAGTCACCGGCTTCCACGCCCCAAACAACGGGGGTAACCGAGAAGTCCCCTGAACCTGAAGAAAATAATGCCGAGGCGAAGGCTAAATCTGAATCACCCACAGATGGATCCAAAGACATTTCTGTTGTTCCAAGAGTTCCTCCGACTGCTCCCCTAGCAGAAAAACCGCCTGAGGCAACACCTGGAATCACACTCGAAACGACACCAGAAACAGCACCTGACTCTTCTACAAACCAAGTGAAGGAACCTCCCAAAGATCCATGAGCAGGCCGATTCAAGCGCTTCTAACTCAGGCAGGCAGTATTCTTTCCCTAGGACTTTCTCTTGGGCTTTCCCTCGGACTTTCCCTAGAACTCAGTTCTTCGACATCCCTTGCAGCCAAAAAATTGAGATCTCCCGAAGAAGAAGCAAAATTTCTTGGAACGCAACTCAGGCCGATTGCAGACGAAGAGTGGAAAACTATCGCAGGCAACAAAACAGAGGAAAAATATACGATTGCCCGAGGCGACACACTCTCTGAAATTTCAAAAAGACTTTTCGGAGACCCCAAGTACTGGCCCAAGGTCTGGGCTCTCAACAATCAGTTCATTACTAATCCCCATCGAATTAAACCAGGGATTCTCATTGCCTTTATGTCGGGAACCGGAACATCACTTCCCTCCATGACGATTCAAGGCGAATCAAACGCAATCGAATCTCGTATAACCGAAGCGCCCTCCCCGTTGGGCCTCAGTCGATCGACTGAATGGCAAAATCTCCCTAAGCAAAGCTGGGAAAAATTTCAGATCCAGCAAACCCCAGGCGTAGACCCGCAAGGGTTTGATAAAAGCAGCAAGCTGACCTTCGTCAGAAAGCCAAAAGGGTTTGAACCGATGCTCATTCCGGCAACAGAAAAACTACATCTCCTAGGTCAAATCATTGGATCCCGCACAGAAGGCGGGAATATAGCGATGTTCGATACAGTATTTATTCGGGCAGATGAAACTCTCCAAGTAGGAGATATTTATGGTATTACGGCAGAACCCTATTTGCTCAAATCCAAAAAATCAGACCGAGTCGGATATTCCTATTCCCTTTTAGGAAAGGTAAAAATTCTGGGTGTTAGAGATAACCTCTTCATAGGAACTATTCTTTCCGCGAAGGATTTTATTCCTCGAGGAACGTCCCTGATTGCCCTGCCACCCATCATCAAAGATCTACAACCCATTCCAGGACCCAGTTCAATCGAAGGAGTCCTCATTCTGGACCATTCGCTATCCACTTTTACTACCGCTCAGTTTAAAGAGGTATTTATCGATCGTGGGGTCGATGACGGCATTAAACCCGGCATGGTCTTTCGTGTCTATGAGCACTTTGACCCCTCAAATTTAAAAAAAATAACCTCATCAGACTTCATTATTGATGCAGACATCCTGGTCACCCAAACTTCTGAAACTTTTTCTTCCGGAATTGTGCTCAGTGGAAAAAGCATTATTTTCGAACAGTCATCAGTGGTTCTCTTAACAGATATTTCTGACCTTTTCAAAAATACAACCTTTGAAAAAGGAGAGCACAAGGGCGACCCAAAGGGCGACAAAGACGAATTGGATGAGCTCGATAAACTCGACAATCAGGGGGGTTTAGGTAAGGATGAGAAAAAGGAACTCAAGCAGCTCGAACAATGGAAGGGGAACCCTGAAATAGGGCCCACTCCCACTGCTAGCCCAGGCCCCCCCCCCCCGCCGCCCGCGGGGGTCGGGCCAC
>JANNCA010000418.1:0-5942 GCA_031386075.1 Oligoflexia bacterium | reverse complement strand
AGCCGACCCGTGGAGTGGATGTAGGGGCAATTGAGTTTATTCATAAGAGAATTTTAAGAGCGAGACAAGAAGGAAGTGGGGTGCTTTTGATCTCTTCTGAGCTCGACGAAATTTTAGCTCTTTCAGATCGTATTTTGGTGATGTTTGAAGGCCGTATTGTCGCCGAGTTTGCTCGAGGCGAGGTTTCTGAAGGTACGTTGGGGCTTCGAATGGGAGGCGCAGTTTGACTAGATTTTTATCCCCGCTTAAACCACTGCTGTCTGTGGTCATAGGTCTTGGCCTGGGCTTGCTGATCACACAGATTGCTGGAGAAAGTCCATGGCACGTTCTGAATATCTTGATCAAAAGTTCGTTTGGATCAAGATATGATTTAGGAATGACTCTTTACTATGCTACTCCTCTTGTTTTTACAGGGTTATCTGTTGCATTTGCTTTTCATGCGGGGATGTTTAATATTGGCGCTGAAGGTCAGCTCGCTGTTGGAGCTCTAGCTGCTGCTGCTTTTGGAATATGCTTCCCTCAAATTCCCTTTCCAATTGCTCCTGCTTTGGCAGGCCTTGCAGCGTTTATTGCTGGTGCTTCATGGGGAGCGATACCCGGCTGGTTAAGAGCGAAGCGGGGAAGTCATGAAGTGATCAATACGATCATGTTGAACTTTATTGCTGCCGGTATTTGTAGTTGGGTGACTCTCTATCTTCTACGGAACATGGAAACCCAAAACCCTGAGACGGAAACAGTCGGAACATCTTATATTATTCCTCATTTGAATTTTTTTGGTGAGGCCCCGGTGAGTATTGCTCTATTTGTAGCTTTGATTGCAGCGGTCTTGGTGTGGTTTGTTCTGTGGAAGACGGTTCTTGGTTACGAGATTCGGGCTGTCGGACAGAACGAAAACGCGGCTCGCGCTGCCGGAATTGACGCCTCTAAAGTTCGAATACTTTCGATGGTCATTGCTGGAGGACTTGCTGGATTAGTGGGGGTCAACGAAGTTTTAGGAAACACCGGACATTTTAAGATCGATTTTTCTCCCGGATATGGATTTATGGGGGTTGCAGTCGCACTTCTCGGTAGAAACAAACCCTTGGGAGTTGTTGTTTCTGCCCTTCTTTTTGGTGCTCTTCATAAGGGTGCCTCAGATCTAGATTTAGAAACAGAGAATGTGACACGAGATCTTTCGCAGATCCTTCAAGGCCTGGTGATTTTGTGTGTTTCAGCAGACGGAGTTTGGAGTGTTTTTGGGAATTTCCTAAAAAATTCTTGGAATAAGAGAAGTACTCGAGTTTTGGCATCCGTGGAACGAGTAAAAAAGGGAGTATTATGATCGACATGGTCGCTTCTCTTGAGCAGGTGTTGGGTTCAACTCTTCGAGTGTCTACCCCGCTTCTTTTTGCAGCCCTAGGGGGAATGATCAGCGAGCGCGCTGGAGTCACTCATATTGCGCTCGAAGGGATGATGCTCATTGGGGCTTTTGGTGCCGCTGCAGTTACTCTTTTAGCGCATTCTCCTTGGGTGGGTGCATTCGGAGCCATGGGGGCAGCTCTTTTATTTTCTTTAATTTTCGCATTTTTTGTCATTGAATTTCGAGCGGACCAAATTGTAGCTGGGACTGCTATGAATATGCTGGCTGTGGGACTGACCCCTTTTCTATCTAAAATTATTTATAATTCCAGTACTTCAACTCCGAGCCTTCCAATCGATCTCCGGTTTCAGTCCGCCCCTGTTTATGTAGCATGGATCTGTGTGGGGTTAAGTTGGTATTGGATGAAGTTCACGCCGTCGGGGCTCTGGGTTCGATTTGCGGGGGAGCATCCCCAGGCGCTGGATTCTGCTGGGGTCGGGGTTAAGCGAGTTCGTTGGGGTGCTGTACTCATGAGCGGATGCTTAGCAGGGCTTGGGGGTGCGTCGCTTTCTGTTTTCTTGGCTTCTTCGTTTTCAAGGAATATGACGGCAGGAAGGGGCTTTATGGCTCTAGCAGCTCTCATCTTTGGTAAATGGAGACCCATTCAGACTGCCGTCGCCTGTTTATTCTTCGGTTTTTCGGATGCTTTGCAGATTCGTTTGCAGGGAGTTGTCCTTTGGGGGAGCGAGCCGGTTCCAGTTCAGTTTATTCAAATTCTTCCTTACGGAGTGACTATTCTCGTTCTGGCTGGCATCGTCGGGCAGTCACGGGCCCCACGCGCTTTGGGCGTGCCATTTGTAAAGGGGTAGCGGAATGCAATTTTCGCTACTTCGTTCTATAGATTTCAAGATTACCTTTTACTGTAAGGCTCTCAAAAATAAAGTGATCATTGAATATTTAATAAATTAAATAGAATATTGAAGTTCCTTTTATGGCTTTTGATCTAGTTTTAATTCTGCGGAGGAGTTACTTTTTAATTAGTTAGGGTGTAGAAAGAGAAGTCGCTTTGGCATTGGGGGCATGTGTCGTAACTTCATTGCTTTTGCTGCAAATGTGATCGATTGCTAAGTTGGTAGAGTCAGTGATTTATTGTAAGTAATTGAATTTAGAGCTGTATCTGAAGTAAAATTATTTATCAATTTTAAAGTGATAAAAATTAATAATTCAAATCATTTCCTTAATGTGAGGCAAGGCGATAAGATTTGAAAATGGCAATAAAAATGGCTAGATTTGCATTAGGGATAAGTGCCATGGGGGCGATATTCATTGGATGTCCTTTTTTGCCCTCAGAGGAGGTCAGTAAGATCGATTGGATTACCTCGGTTTTGACTTTGACCCCTTTGCCCACCCCTTTAGCTCAGGTGAGTTCAAGTCCTAGTCCGCCTCCGATTCCTATAGGTTTAGACCGAGGTTCTCTCCTGGCGAAACAAGCTCGAGCGAATGCGGAGACCTTAAGGGAGATGCTTGAAGTTATTTTTATCCAAGAACCAAAAGATCGGTCAGAGTTTGGGAATTGGGCAGATACTTTAAATCAGGGGGCTTCGTTGGAGGGAGTTTATAACGGACTTACGCATTCGGCAGATTATCGAAAATTTGAGGAAGCCAATTTGGGAGCTTCGGTCGAAGCGCTTCAGGTGTTTACGTCTGAGCTTGCTTTATTAGAACTTGAACTTCCGGAGGCGACTCAGTTTGATTCGGTCTCGGATGCACCGCTTCCAGGGGGAGGGCAAGTGCAGGCTTCGAAGCCGACCTTAGATACTCTAGTGGGTCAATATTCAAAGCAATTTGTCGGAGCTTCTGTGTTCACCTTGAAGCGTGTTATTTGTGACGAAGCTCTCAAAGTCATTGCTACAAAGAGTCAGTATCGGGAGAAATTGGCCAATTGGTTTGCTAGGTGGGCCGTTCATATGGGCCAGAGGCATGTTGATTTTGGGATTGCTTTAAGGAATAACTCAGATGAGGGTTTTCACTTTAGGTGGGCGCTTCAAGGAACTGACGATCGAATTAAATGGGAGGTTCTGAATCGCTTACACCGGGTTTTAAATGGAGCCAATAGGCAAAAACAGTAAGCAGAAATAGTTTGTATAGAAATTAGGTAAACATCATGAGTCATCCCCTTATTATCACCTGCGCTATCACTGGAGCTGAAACCACTCGGGAAAAGCAGCCGAACCTACCAATCACTCCCGAGGAACAGGCACAGGCAACTCAAGAGGCTGTTGATGCGGGCGCATCCGTGGTTCATCTTCACGTCAGGGAAGAGGATGGGAAGCCAAGTCAGAGGCTCGAGAGATTCGAGGAGGTCATTCGAGCAATTCGTAAACGATCACCAGAGGTGATTATTCAGATTTCAACGGGGGGAGCGATTGGAGAATCGATTGAGAATCGTGTTAAGCCCCTTTCACTGAAGCCTGACATGGCGTCCCTCAATTTAGGTACGATGAATTTTGGTGATGATATTTTTTATAATCACCCTCGCGATATTGTAGGTCTCGTCTCTCGAATGCACCAGCTCAAGGTGATGCCAGAACTAGAAATTTATGAAGTCGGGATGCTTGAGAGTGCTTTTCGCTTGGCGAAACAGGGGATTCTCCGAGAGCCTCTTCATTTTCAATTTGTTCTTGGGGTTCCGGGGGGTATGTCTGGAGATCCTCGTCATTTGGTGCATTTGGTTTCTCTGTTGCCTCATTCGGACCGGTTTCATTGGGGAGTTGCTGGAATTGGTAAATTTCAGCTTCCTTTGACCGTTCAGGCTATTGTTATGGGTGGGCATGTTCGGGTGGGGTTTGAGGATAATATTTATTATCACAAAGGCGTACTGGCTCATTCGAACGCACAGTTCGTAGAACGTGTATCCCGCTTGGCGCGTGAATTAGGCCGCGAGGTGGCTACTCCTGCTCAGGCTCGCGAGATGTTGAAGATTTGAGACCGTTTCAAGCAAAATAGTGGTTTGGAATTTCAATACCCTGTTCTTTTAGTCGATCGAGACAGATGGGGACTAAGCCTGTGGGCTTGAATTTGCCTGACTCACCCTCGCTTTCAAACTTAAAAATATCCTGCAGAGTGAGGGTCTCGCCCTCTACTCCGGTGACTTCACTGATCAAGACGATTCGCCTTTTGCCATTTCTGAATCGACGAATTTGAATAATGAGATCGAGTGCGCTGGCTATTTGTTTGCGTAGAGCGACGATAGGGAGTTCGATTCCAGCCATCATGCATAAAGTTTCGAGGCGTGCAATTCCATCTCGAGGAGAGTTGGCGTGAAGCGTCGTCATGGAGCCTGGGTGTCCGGTATTCATTGCTTGAAGCATGTCAAAAGCTTCGGAACGTCTGCATTCCCCGATAATAATTCGATCGGGTCGCATTCGGAGAGTGTTGGCAACCAGTTCCCGGGCAGTGACTGGAGGAGAGGTTGGGGTCTGAGATTTTGTTTGAAGTTGGACACTATTGAAATGTTGGATTCTGAGTTCAGGAGTGTCTTCGATCGTGATCACCCGTTCGGACTTTGGGATGAAGGTAGATAAAACATTTAAGAGAGTGGTTTTGCCGCTGCTGGTGCCACCACAAACCAGGATGTTCAGGCGACCGATGACGCAGCAGTTTAAAAAATAAGCGATGCGCTGATCCATCGATTCTGAGCGAATCAAGTCATGAATCGATAATTGTTGGGTGGGAAATTTTCGTATCGTTAGGCAAGGTCCCAGCAGAGTAATGGGCGGGACCACGATATTGACTCTGGAGCCATCCGGAAGCAGGGTGTCGACGTAAGGGGTGTCCGGGCTCACAAAGCATCCAGTAAAGTCCATGATGTTTTGAGTGAGGTGATTGAGTTCGGCGAGGGTTGCGTAGGTAAATCCAGAGAACTGGAGTTGTCCATCGATCTCGACCATCACATTTCGAAGATCATTGACCATGATCTCGGAGATTTTTGGGTCTTTCATGAAAACTTCAAGCGCTCCCATTTCGGGCATTCGAGGGTGAAGCTGCGGAGATGTAGGGGCTAGGACCCCAGGATCTGTGACTTCTTCCGCTGGGTTCATGGGGTTTGGGATAGGGGAAGGGAATTTAGAGGTTCCCGAATTTTGCGGCATATGATTCATTCTACACCTTATTATGACAGCAAAAAAGATCACTTTGAAAACAACAGGTAAGCATCAAGATCAGCGACTCGATCAAATTTTGGCGGATTGGCTGCCACAGGCCTTGGCACAGCCCATTTCTAAGGGGAAAGTCAGAAAATTGATTGTCGCAGGGGCAGTGTACCTCAATGGAAAAAGGGTTAGAATCGCGTCTAAATCCGTCCTGCCTCATGCAACGATCGATGCTTACGTCGACCTGAAGAAATTAAACTCGAACGGTCGAGATCAAGACATTCAATTTGTGATGTCATCGGATCGTGTCTTGTTTGAGGATGAGGATCTGATTGTTGTGAATAAGCCAGCCGGCCTTCCGACTCAGCCTACTGTGGATGAGGCCCGGGAAAATTTGTATCTCTCAGTCAAAAAATTTCTGAGCCAACGTCAGGGGTGCTCCCTGACTGAAG
>JANNCA010000405.1:0-31087 GCA_031386075.1 Oligoflexia bacterium | reverse complement strand
AAAAAGAATATGGCAATATCTACGGCTGATATGGATAGGATTTTGAAAATATAGCTCACCCGGTAGTGATCTTTGTGATTGAGTCCGCTTCTTGTAATGTAAGGATTTTGTGTCCAAGAATGGCTTCTCATATTCATTGAAGTGGTTTGCCCATCGACTTTTAAAAGCGAAATTCCGATAAATAGGCAGAACACGAGCAGTATAACTCTCGAAAGAGGTGCCCGTTTGGCAGCGACCGCAAAGGGGATATAGCGCGAAGCAAAATGAACCAGAAAAATAAAAAAGGAAGATCCAAAGAGCAATAAGATGAGTGCGCGAAACATGACCTGAGAGGTAATCCACTCCGTGACCGTTTCTTGAAACTGCAGTCCGATGAGCTGATAAAGAGCCTCGTAGGCGGTATTCGCATACATGGTTAACGTCCCCTCTCCGGTATTCCACAAAAAATTCCATCAGCGCAGTCATTCATTCTCTGAGAGTGGGTGGCTTTATTACGGGAGCCTGATTCGGCGCTGAGAGTGCGCTTCACAGCAAAATCCTGAGCCAAAAGTCCTTCTTCAGCGATGTATTGCATCACTTCACCCATGGGCTTGGTTTGTTCTTGCTTGAGCTTCAGAGTCAGTTCGATCTGATCCTTGAGTTGGGTCCGTTTGTTTTCAATTTCTTGTTTGCGGTTAGGAGGAAGATTTGGATTTTGGGAGGCCGCGGTCAAAACATCGAGCGCCTGATGCATATCTTTACTAAAGCGGGTCATTGCAATCGTCTGGGCCAATTTATGACAGATTCGAGTGCGTCGATTGCTGGGGAGATAAGCGAGATTGCGGATCAACGTCGGAGTGAGAACAGATAAATCTTCTGCATCGTTCCGAACATTCCCGGTAGTGCGCTCTCGGAGTTCCCTCAGTTTATTTTCCATTTCAGCATCCGTCAGCTGACGATTCTGCTCAAAATATTCGGCGACAGAGGGGACAAGTCTTCCGCAAAACTGATCCTGCAACTCTCTTTCCTGCCTGCTGAGGTGAGCGCGAGGGGAATAGGCGTGATTCCTCGGGCCGTATTCCACTTTTAAATTTCCCTGAGTCAAAACGGTGTCACCTACGAATGACGTAATCAATTCCGTAATCCTGCGACCGTTATCATCTTCAAAGCCCGCCCACTTCATGGAGTCGGCAATCAAAGAATCAGAATTGCCCTGTGGCCCTTGGCCAGTCCAGTTCCCTGCATGGGCTTGAAATACATTATTTTGGCAGGAGTCCATGGCGGTTTCCATGTCCCCTCCATTTTGTTGAATGGCTCGCTTCGCACAAGTTTGTCGCTCGCGATAATAATCTTCAGTTCTAGAATCGACGTATTTGTCGATAATCTGGCATTGATTGAGCCTCAGCTGAGTCAGGAAGTTCGCTGATAATTGGGTATGCTTCAGCACGCTACATAAAGTCGGTGAGAAGTAACAAGCAGTCATCATCGGAGCTGCGCCGATTGCATTATTCATGAGACCGGCGAAATAATTTCCATCAAAAAACTTTCGAAAACTGGCGGATAGAGATCCAGCAATATTAATCTTGCCGCAATCGCTGCCGATCGCGAGATTTACATTTGCTTCAATCGGACGAAGGCCATCAAATGGATCTCGGTTGCCATTGGGGTTGGGTCCAAAGAGATAATCTTGAGGTTTGAATTTTTGAAATCCATAAGAATATTGATCTGCAGCAGGGCTCACCTTCGGAACGAAAAGAGAAAAAGAGAAGACGATCGTCCAAAAAGAAAAAAGAGTCATTTCGTGCCTCCGTCTTTTGAGTGATCCTTCTGAATATCTTTCGTCCCTTGAGGGTAACGGGCCACCAGATCCTCGAGTGCCCCTGCGGAATCGTTGGGGAAGCGTTTTAAGGTCTTCTGCGCCTCTAATCCATCGGGGAGATGGGTTGGCATCAACCACATCTCATGGGCTGAAGGAATGCTTCTAAACGCGCCTGAGATGGCCTTACTTTTGTGAATGTAAAAGCAATCCGCGTATTGACCCCGAACCGTGCGAAGGCTCTTGACGATCTGGACTGCGGCCTCACCCAAAAGACCCGAATTTTTAGCGATAAAATCGACGTTGTCTTCCTTCATCGCCATAAACAGGTAATGATCCGCAACGGCCCACATGGCTTGCCCGGCTTCTAATTCAAAGTAGTTCCGAGGATTAGGAGTCAGGCCGATGAGGAAAAATCCAAGCTTCCGAAAGGTTTCCGCCGCATCAATCACGAAATCCTTGGCTGCCGGGTTATTCCGACCCATCATTCCGAGTTCCTCAATCACGATAAAGCCGCCGCGCTCTTTACCGTCGATGGCGGTTATTTTTCGGCGGATCTCCTCAATAACGCTCATGGTGACCAGAGTCTGTAAAATGGGATCCCCTGCCAGAGCATCGAGGTCATACACAAAGAGATCTGTCACTCGGTCAGAGGCCGGTTTGACTGTGCTTCGAAAAAACGAAGCATAAATTCCATCCCCATAAAAGGGTCTAAGCTTTTTGGCAATTTCTTCAATCGTCGCTCCATATTTTTCAAACTCGGGCTGACCCGTTAGGCTGCCCATCGAAGCGATGATGTCGTCTAGAGCGACCAAAAGATCAAAAGCGGCTGGACCGTCTTGAAGCTTTCCTTCGCTATAATGGACCCCCGCCGATTGAGTTTTACTTTGATAAGCATTTTGGATCGCCTGACTCAGGCAGGTCCGGTGCTCTGACTCCAGTTGAAACCGTGGAGAAGTGAGTTGCATCGCAGACGCTAAGAGCTGAACTAAAAATCGAATCTTATCTTCATCTAAACTGCCACGAAAAGGAGAGAACGGCATCGGCTTGCCGCGTTCAAATGTCGTTAGCTCTGAAGACAGATATTGAGAGAGCATTCCGTAACTGGTTTTGTAATCGATAACAAAAACCAGCGGCCGGACTTCACGTCTCAGTTCCCCTAATAGAAGCTTAATGACCTGTCCGCTCTTGGCGGATCCCGTATCCCCAAGGACTGCGGTCATATGGGAGTTGCCAAATGTCTTCAAACCGAAGGGAACTAACCCATTTTCCCTTGAAAGAAATATCGACTGGGACTGAGCTGGCTCCATTCCACGGAAGGAATCAAACACGGGGCAAAAGTGAACAATATCGGAGGCTAAAATCCGAATGCTTCGTTGGGTGGTGTAGTCCGCCAGAGGATGGTAGTTCAACGGTAAAGCATTGAGCCAGAGTCCGAGGCCAATTTCACTTTCGACCAGGGCCTCGCATTCGAGGCGACGTTGAAAGCGCACTAAACACTCTTGGGTTTGCCGATCTAATTCCTCATCCGTGGGAGCTTCCAGAAGTACGAAGAAAGTCATCTGCAAAACGCGGTCGTCTCGCACCAGTTTTTCCTGAATCGATTCAATTTCAGCCTTTTGACGGCGGGAGCGAGCCGTCGGAGTATTTTGAAGGAAGAATTCCTTAATTCCAAAATGCTTTTTGACAGAACTGGACGAAGGGAAAGAAAGATTGAGACAGATTTTGAAAGGAAATTTAAGGCTCAAAAAATAGGCCATGGCACCGGGGTAAGCAAACGAAGGGGCGTTCTTGAGAGAGACTGTCCGAGTCTTGATTCCTTCCCGCTCAATGCCCGGATGATCGAGAGTGGAGCTGCAGTAAATCACCTGATCTGAAAGAGAGAGGTGAGGATTGATGGACGCAAACGGCCTTTGAAAATAAGTGACGGGATTAAACGTTTGCCTCAAGACATCGGCCAACCCAGCTGAATCCAGACGAGACAGAGAAAGTGGGGAACTCATCTCAAACTGAGCCAGTTGATAATTGAAGCGTCGAAGTTCCTGCACGAAGCCCTCGAGTTCATGTGACAGGGTTAGCTTCGGGTCTAATAGCTCTCGTCCGAGTTGCCTCGTGCGTTTCAATTTCCCAGGAGACCGTTTGGATTGAGAACCAAAATAACGGATCGAGAGAAATAGACGTCGTCTCAGAGGGAGGGGGCTCGTTTTTGTCTCGGCTGCTCCGGGAGTTCGGAGACGCTCTAATTGCGCCAAATAGAGTTTAGCGGGAACGTCAGTTTGCGCACGCGCTCGATCGGTTTGAGTAGTGAGATCCGACCAACAGGGATCATGAGGTGAAATCCTCGCTTGCTCAAACAGCAATGAGAGGGTGTACTCTTCTCCGAAATTGAACCAGTTCTTAAGTTTCTCTAGTAACGAGACAATCTCTTCAGAATTTTTGGATTCATGTTCAAGTAGCTCAACACTATACACACAGCCCAGCGAGCCGTCCTTTTGGCGAAATAACCCAAACTCAGGAAGATACTCTTCATAGGGTAGAAATTTGCTTAAGGACTCAGGGCGCTCAAAGAGCGCTTTTGCAAAAAGCTCGTGCTTTGCTAAGGCTTCATCGAATATTCTTGGAACTCCAACAGTTGAATTCAAAGTGCCCTGATTCATTTTTTCTCCAGAGATTGATTTGGGATTTGATCTGGGGCTTGAAGCGTTGGTAACTCGCTATCGTCTAAAATCCACTCGTCTGGTGTAACGACGACTGAAACATAGCCTCCCCAAAAATAATCCTTCGAAGGCAGCTCATGGGGATAGATATAAACTCGGGCCACTCGGGGTGCAGATTTGCGGACCATGGCTTCTAAATATCGATTGGATCCAGAAACCTCATGTGTGGATTGGCTCTCATGGCTCTGGCGTCCTCGCTGATAAAGGCCTACCTCCTCATCGTCAGGCCCTGAGCCATATCCTGAGCGCGAATCGAGCATTCTGAGAGAAGGCGCCCGATTTTGGCACGCACTGAGAAACAGGAGACTAACGCCGCAAATTAGAAAAATATGAGTAAATCGACGCATTCGAAACTCCTCCGTTTTGGTTTTGATTAAAATAGTCTTTGGGTAAATCGACTTGATCCTGCATGACGATCCAAACATTTTGGCCAGAGCCCACGTTGATCGTCGGGAGCAGGTTTTGAGCTTGCTTGAGGTACCATTGGGTCACCATCGCGGCAGGCTCGCTCAGTGCGCCTGCGCCAATAAACTTGGCTTGATCTCCAGTGACAATGCTTTGTCCGCCGCCCAATGCAGTCGCTTGTTGAGTGACCTGTGCTTGCTGAATGGCCTTCCCGATTCCAGTGACAATGCTGGATAGAAAGGCGGTCGCAGCCACTCGGTCCTGCTTTGTGTTCACCGACCCCATGACTGCGAATGAGTTGTCCACATCATCAGCAACAAAACCGTTGACCTCGCGCTCAAACATCCCTGATTTACGAGAAACACAGGATAATTTGGTGGCTTGCATTTGAACTCGCTCAGTTGAAAGATCGCCCTGAGCCTTGGCAATCATAAAACACCCTTGAAGGTCCAACCGCTTATCATTCGGGATGACATAGGCAAAATCCAACTGAAGGAGGACTGGATAGGTTTTACCCTCCGGAGCTTCCACACCCGTGAGCAAAGTCGCTTTCACATAACTTCCACTGGGTAAAATGATGGATGGTTTTTTGAGATAGGCTTTTCCCTGCGCTTTGACTGGAAATGAAATCACCGAGTGACCCGGTTTTTGACTTCCATGAGGGAGCTTTCCGTCCAAAATCCTAAGAGGTCTTTCTGGAGCTGCTGATCCCGTCTTGAGCGCGTCTTGAATACTGGGGATTCTGGTATGATTAAACTCGTCTCCCGGCTGAGTATGCTCTTCTGTCTGTAAAGGTTCCGGCCCGAAACTAGGAGCACTGCCCAATGCGGAAGGCAGGGAAGATGTCGAGTTGACTGGGATACCCGAGGCTGCAGCAGAAGGAGTCAGCGTCGTTTTATTGCGATCTGCTGCAGTTTTTACACCTCCCGAGGTTCGCAACTCTTCCAAAGCAGCTTTGAGAGTTTCTACCTCCTTTTTAAGCTGGGTCTGAGAATCAAGGACCGTACGCTGGGCTTTAGAAAGATGGGCTTCCTCCTCTTGAATGAGGAGTCGACTGGGATTACCCAAGATACTCGCATTTTTAAAATCCAAATGGCCTTCTTGATGAAAGATCTGTCGCGAGTCTTGAGGCTCATGCTCTCGGAACACCAAAAGTCCAGTCAGACAAATCGCAGCGCCTCCAGCAATCCAGGATTGATAAGGTTTGATCCAGCTCAAAACCTGCTTCACATGTCTGGATTCTCGATTCAAAAATGCCTGAAGGGCTTGACGTTGAAGGCTCATAGTTTTTCCTCGCGCGACAAGGCCGTAGGCAGAACTATTTTTCGACTGGAGGCTCCAGGTTTGGTCACAATTCGGAGCAGTGTCTGGCGATCCAATGCGTTTGGGCCTGCCAGCACTGATCGATCTACTTGAGCAAGCAATGCTAAATTAGGTTGCCCAATGGAGAGCTTCTCAAGTTGAATCGTCACTGGATTTTCTTTGGACTCATTCCTTAACTCATAAATAAATCCATTGACTGCGCTTCCGACATATCGCCGAACTAACTTCACTGACAGAGGGCTTTCAGAGACTGCCAAATCAACTTTAAAGTCTAGGTTTTGAATTTCAAATCCTGAAAGCATTTCGCCCGAAAGCATGACACGCATCAGATCCAGTTCGGTGACCACCAGAGGCTCACGCTTATCCGATAAATTAGGATTTGAACTCAGGAGCTCATCTTGCGGCTTAAAGTCGTAGATGGAGTCTTTCTTTCCTGCTTTGACCGTGCGTTGAGCTGTTGAAATCAGCTGTGTGCGAATCACTGAACCGTCAGCCAGCACGAAAGTGACATCTCCGGTTTTTTCCTGCATTCTGGGTTTAACCGACAAGACGCTGAAATCAGGTTCTTCATTGTTAGCGGGTTTAATTTCAAAATAGGCGGCTTCCGTAATTGTCTTTACCTCCAAGGGGAATCGGAACAGAGTTTCAGAGCCGAAATTGACTTGAAGAGTTTCTTTTGATTTTCCGTAAATCACATCTCGTGCGTGAGCAGGTAAGCACATGGCAGCAGCTAGACCCACGATAACGGGAAACAATAAATAGAGAATCATGAACCACCTCGATGATTTGAATTAGGGTTGGCTAAATTGGTTTTGACTCGAAAACTATTGGCATCGTGACTTTCAAGTTTTTGAATTTGAATAAACCAGCGTTTCCCCGCCTGGGGTGGAACGAGTTTAAGAACCATCTCGATCACTTGATCGGTGCTGCCGATGTGTTCATGCTGTACGAACGAGTCTTTCTTGGCGATCGCAGTGACTTGGTAGTAGCCGCTTTGGTCTGAGCGAATTTCCTTATCTGAAATACTGAGAATCTGAGAAATTCCTTCCTCCTTTACCTTTGTTTTCCAGCCTGCTGCTTCCAATTCAAATTGGACTCGAAGCTCGGGACTCATATTCTCAGCTAGCCTTGCGTATTGTTCTTCGATATTGACGGGATTAATGTTTCCAAACGTTTGCAGGAACTCCATCGCCGCATTTTGAATGTGCGAATCAGGAACATTTTGTGGCGCAACCGGGGTAAAATCTTGAACCCCAGGAGCTAAGATGTATTCCTTTTGCCTCAGTTTGAAATGAAGCTTGGAAATCTGAAATTGCGAAAAAACTAAAAGAATGACTGAAACTCCGCTGACGAGGGCCAGAGCATAGTGAAGCGAGAGTTTTTCGCGCAGTAAAGCGGCGCGAAAACAGATTGATTTCGGAAGTAATTTCAAATCGAGCTGGGCAAGATCAGCAGAAGGCGATTCAATTCGCCAGGGCTTTGCCCCTTTTTCAAGTGGTCCGATCACGCTGGATTCCATAGAGGGCTCCTTTTTTAAAATGAAATTTAATCTGAGACACGAGTCCGACCTCCTGGATTGGTCAATCCCGGAAGCTGCATTCCAAAGTGTCGATAAGGGTAATGAAAGGCCATGCCCTTATTGAAGTTCTTCCGGAGGTAGGGCAAACCAATCAACGTCACTCCCAGAAGCACGCAGAGCAAGGTCCATTCGTAAAAGACGATGCCAAACACTAAGACTTCAATGAGTGCGACAAAAACTTCTCCAAGCTCCCAGGTCTCAAAGAGCATAATGGGAGCGTCCAATGTTTGATTCACGGAATAGCCAAGCTTCCGTCTCATTTCGGTATAATCATACATAGGTAGACTCCTCCCCATTCACGAACGGTCGATCTACTGGAGCGATTGAATTTGAGGAGAACACTGAATCCGAAGCGCCCAGTGTAAAGATGTTTTTGACCCAGGTCGGGGCAGTGCCGAATAAGATCGCTGAAATCAGAGAAATAAAAGCAGGCCCAAATCGCATTTCTTTCAAATTCCAACCGGCTCCAAAAACACATAGTCCTGCTAGAATACGAGCAGCCCATCGAAAGAGCCCCGTATCGATGAAGTGCATTAAAGTTCCTGCACTCTCCATCTTATTTGCAGCATCTTCGCCAGGTAGATTCACCACGGCAAAAGCATTCTCTGTAAATCCTCCGACTAAGCTTAGGAAATAAAAGAGAATCGTGGCCCCAGCGCAAACACTGATGAATGAGAGGTACCTCTGACCCCGAATAGATTGAAAAATTTCGGGTACGTAGGGGTGTAATGGATTCATAGTTAATTTTCTCCTTTTGGGTCTTGAGTAGTTTGAGTCGACTGAGACAAGGCAGTAAAAATGGCCTGCTCTGATTGATAGCCTTCGACTTTAAAAAATGTTTTTGCCTTGAGATCGCCCACCAGTAGGACAGGAACGCTTTGAATTTTGTATTGCTTCAATTCAGCAGGGGTTGCCGAAACCACTGGAAAAGGAATTGCTTTACGTGCTTTGACATCCGAATCAATTTGACGAAGCTCAACAAAGAAACCTCGATTCATCAATGCCTTAACGGTGTCCATCATGTGAATGCAGTGGGGACATTTCGAGTCAAAGTAGAGTCTCAATCTAAACCGTTTTGCATCTTGACTGAGATGGACTCCGGTATCGATTTTGGCAGCAGCATTTTGGAGATCTTGACTAACTTCGGCATCATTCAATTGGACTTGCCTCGCAAGCTCAGGAGGCAATTTAAGCTGTTCTTTTAACCGAGCTAGAGCATTGGGATTTTCTTGATGCTGTTTTGCATAATCAGTGAGTTTGTTCTGAAGTCTTCTGAGTAATTTATTTTTCTCGTCGACATATTGAAACCAAAGAGCAATGTTGTCATCGTTGGGATTTCGAGCAATTTCCATAAAGGGTGCTGGCGGCAAGTAATCACCCTCTCGAAAAAATTCTTCATTTTTAGGGTCCAGATATTTAGCCCACGGAAACTCGGATGATGGGTTAACGCCAGAAGCATTCAAAACTGGGCCAGGAGAACTGCCCACAGTCGGCTTCACTTTGGGAGTGACCGCTAGTGTACTTCGCGTCTTTTCCTGGATGGTTGGGCCTGGCTTTTTCCAAAAGTCCATTTCAGGTTCCTGGAAGTAAGAAATCCCATCGGGTTTTGCGGATCCACTCAGTGAGTCGGCAGCCTGTGATTCCGGGACAAAGATCAATACACAAATCATTCCAAAAACTTCGAAATCTCTCTTATTCCAAATGAAGGGCGTCATGGATATCGACCTCTCCTTTCTCGGCAAAACGGAGTGCTGATTCTTTTAGACTGGGCGATGAATGCTGGCCCACTTGGGATGTCCATTGAATGAATTCTAGAACCGGCAAACGCCCCATCGCTCCGCAATGGCAAGAGGAACAACCCTCGAAATTCCGATTAAACAACGGGGCATTTTTGGTTTGAGTTGCTGGAAATTTCGCAAGAAAACTTAAAGGGGCTTCTTTCCGACATTGGACACAAAGCTTGGGGAGTAGCCGCTGAGCTGATGTGAATCGAAGACAGGAGCGGATCAATTCTCGATCAACCCCCAAAGTTGAAAGCCGTTCTTCGGCTCCTTTTGCACTATTGGCGTGGAGAGTAGAAAGAACAAAATGGCCCGTCGAAGCAGCTTGAAAACATAATGCTGCAGATTCAGCATCTCGAACCTCACCCAAAAGGATAATGTCTGGGTCTTGGCGTAAAATCGCCTTAAGTGCTTCGTTCATACTCAGACGAGGATTGACTGAAATTTGAGTAATTCCAGGAAACCCGTATTCAACCGGATCTTCAATGGTCACAATATTGAGACGATTTCGGTTCAATGTGGAAAGCGCAGAATAAAGGAGGGTCGTCTTGCCGCTGCCTGTTGGCCCGGTGATCAGAGCAACTCCAGTTTTAGTTTGTAAGACGCCTTGAATCGCCTCATAAGCATCCTGGCTCAAGCCGATCGCTTCAAGAACAAACGATCGCCGTTGATCTAAAAGCCTAAGCACTAGCTTTTCACCATGAAGTGAAGGAATGAGACTGACTCGAATATCTAATTTAAGAACGGGAGCAGAGAATCGGGCATCTTGGGCCCGTCCACTGGTGGCCAGCGAGCACTGACAGAGTCGTTTGGCTTCTTGGAGGAAGGCCAAGCGATGAGGATTTTCAATCCACTTCCATTCTTGCAAGTCCCCATAAATTCGAAATCGGAGATGGATTCCGTTTTGCGCAGGTTGAATATGAATGTCCGAAGCATTTTTCTCCTGGGCCGCTGCTAGCATGTCCCAAAATAAGCTTTCGTAGGGATTTTGCGAGATCATATCCCACCCCCGGGAATCGGTGCGCAGATCAACGGCAATGCTAAAAGATGCGCAAACGAAGTGATGGCCAGAGGAATATCCTGGCAACAGTCCACTTTTTTCCAAACGACAAACAAATAGCCATTATGCTTTCCAGCCCATCGAGATTCCTCTCGAAGGCCTTGAGTCATTTCGAGGAGTCCTGGATTTTTGCCCTCTTTGAAGCATGAAGAACTTTGCGGATAGAGCATCTGCCAGGTCTCGCCGGGACCACTTGGAACCGTGTGCGATACTTCAGCCCCTAAACTCTTTAATCGGGAGGCAATCATCAAAGCAGCGATGCCACGGGATGCTCCCTCATAGATACCAGTGCGAGGAAAAACAGAGCCCCAACCATTGCAAGGTTGTTGAGTCGAAGGCGGATAAAGGGGCATCCAACCCAATGGAAAACTGCAGGCTCCCGAATCGATTCCTAAAGGCGCAATGGGTTCTATTCCAGCCAATCCTGCCGCCGCTCCCCCAGCGAGACACACCTGAGGGGCAATCCCGCCGATGAGGTATCCTGGCTGCAGACGGTCGGCAGCCCCGGTATTCCAATTCGCTCCCAGATCTTGGGAGTTTAAATCGAAACAAGGCTTATCAATCCGGGTTCCACCACAAGGCAAGGGCGCTAGAAGGGGGAAAGCCAATGGAACCGGTATCGCTCGGGCATGAAACGCATAAGAGCTGTTCTCATCATCAGCACCAAAGGGAATCACCGCACCGACAGCATGAGCAGCCAATTGAATTTGAGCGCCTGGCCACAGAGCAAAAAAGCTATCCCTCGGGTTCGGCCAAACTTCGATAAAAGTTTGCGGTACCGAATAGGTCAACTTGGCACAAGGCCTGGGGATTGGAAACCCGCAGATGCAAGCAGAAACGGAATAATTCACGCAGGATCGAAATTCATTTGTCTTCACAACCGAACAAATGCTGGGGAATGGAAAAGCATGAGCTGAAGGCACCAGAAAAGTTTGAAGTAAGCCCCAGCTCAACAAAAGAGAGAGCCATCCCAAGCTCACTACGGTCGAGACTTTGGATGCTTCCTTGAGGCCTTCGATGATTTTTCGATGGGGTGTCCGAATATCTTTCAAATAAAAGGGTTTTAAAAATAGTTTTTCAAACCGTGTCTCTAAGCCATCGAAAATTTGGGCATAAGCTTCAAATGTCCTGAGCCTTGAAAACTCCTTCGCAGTCACTACATTTTCTAGGCTAGTATGCGTAGAAAGGCTTTCGGTTAAACTCGCATGCCCAGACTCAAAACCGCCAAACATAAAATCACGCGAAGGATTTTGAGAGTTTTCTGAGTAACTCTTGGAAACTCTCTCTCGCTCCTCAGTTCCACGGGGTTCCTGAAAAAGTCGAATCGTCCGTGGATCGGTAGAGTTTCCAAAAATTCGACTTCTAAAGTTTTGAAGAAGCTCACGTGTGGCGGCCTCGCTTCGAAGAGCATTCTCCAGAGAACTCACACTTTGAGTTGCAGCAATGGTAATGGCTTTAGATTCTCGAGCTTTGGCCAAATAGCGATCATCCCCAAGCCCAGCCCCGCCTCCACTCGTAGCCACGTCCTGATATTCGTCCATGACTAGAATGGCATATCGGGCAGTATCAGACTGAGATCGACTCACCCGCTCCAAAACCGCTTCCTCAAACATCAGCTTGAGCAAGGTTCCAATTGACCTCGCCAGGGAGTCATTTTCGATATGCAGGAGGATTAATTTCCCCTGATCAATCGCTTCTGATATCGAGTGCAACGTAATTTCATCTCGCTTGGGTGAAAGAATTTGAGAGACACGGTACTCAAGAAATTCATTCAAAAATCCAGTTGCAGTTGCTAAAATACTGGTTCGAATCTTTTGATCCATTTGGGAGAATTCATTTTTAAAATAGTCGATCGCCATCTCAATGTTGGCCCGCTCCTCTCCGCTCCAAGACTTGGTTGTTAAGTGATCCACGAGTTCTGCAGCCAAGCTGGTTTCTCTCGCTTCAATGAGAGTTCGATAAAGTTCAGTAAAGGTAAAATATTCATATTTTGCTGCGCAAAAGACGATCGAATTTTTGAGAAGGTTAAAGCTCGCTTGTTCCCAAAATCGGCTTTCACCGGAACTCCCCAGAAAGTTAATCGAAGCCAGTTTCAACGTATTAGCTATGGAGATAAAGACAGAGTTCTTGAGCATCCCTTCACGCCAGAGCGGATTAAATCGGACCTGTCCCCCAAGGGAAATCCAAAGTAGGTCGGCGTGTTGTTCCTGCTCTTCGATGATTCGCCTCAGTTCACGGACGAAAGTCCGCTTGGGATCGATAGCAAGTAGCGCAGGTCTTTGACGGAAATTTTTTAGCATCTGACTGAGAAACTGGAGGAGAATTTGTGATTTCCCAGATCCAATCACCCCAGTAATAAGAAGATTCCCTGTTAACGACTTAAGACCCACCATCACCCATTCACAAGGAGGACTCCGGCCATCCTTGTGACCTTCTGCGGATTCTACTTCATGAACCGCCCCGAGAATAATCCCGTCACAAAGGAGAGGAACGGCAGGCAGCTCAACTCTGCTGAGCATAGGCATCTTGAACTTGAATTTGGGGAGTGCTCGAATTAAATAGAGACCGATTCCTGCCGCAGACAATGCACTACTCAAACGATTCACGGATGAACCTAAATAAAAGACGAGTCCTCGCCAATAGATTCGAAACACTGGAATTTCAAAAGCAGTTGAAAAACTAAAAATAGCAAAGAACAAAAGAACTAAAAAAATAAAGGTTAAAAAATCGGTCCAAAAAGAGTTCTGCTTTTTTCTATGAATTAAGACTGCGAGCTTGGCTCCCTGCTTTTGCAATCCAAAAATTCCACGAATGAATTTACCCATGAGCATGCAATTCCAACTGCAAGACCCGATCAAAAAATAAAATGCGATCGAATGCTTTTCAAAAAGCTGAAGGGTTTGTTCGAGCCAATAAAAAGTTCGTTGAGGCGATTGCAAAGTCAAAAAAAGAGCTCCAACAAAGAGTCCAGCCGCGACTCCGACTCCCATTGAGATTTGAGGGGAATTCTGAAGCTTTCTTTGCTGAGCAGGATTTCTACCTACGATGTGATTCATGTTTCTTTATATCTCCTGAGGTGCATCCCTGAAGGTGCATCCATTAAGAAAATCGCGGTGGTAATCAGCTTTTGTTTCGACATCTTAGTGATCTTCAGCATTACGCCTGACCTATGCTTCAGTTCAATGTGAAGATTCGCCTCAATGATTTTTGGGCTTCATGAATTCCCATTTTTGGTACATTTAATCTCCCTCTTAAAGTCTTAGTCGATGAAAATGGCATCAATCTGTTTCATTTATGGGAATTTTTTTGAATTTATCCTAGACGCTAGGATTCGTTTCCTGTATCCCCAACTGATGTCGCAACTCACGATTCTCTCTTTGGATGACAAAGACTTCATCACCCAAACTGCAATTGCTCGATCACTCACACCTAAATGGAAGGTTGAGTTAGTATCGTCCTACGACGAAAGTCTCAGTGCGCTCCGGAAACGACATTTTGATGTGTTATTGCTCGACAATGACCTGGGAACAGACTCCCCGAGCGGGATCGAACTAATTCAAATCTACCGCAACGAATTTCCTCACTTAATGATTATCATCGTGACGAATGACGATGAGCTACAGGAAATGAAGCAAGCTCTCGTCCTGGGAGCAGAAGACTACATTGTGAAGTCTGGCTCGATCTGTGAAGATATTTTGCTTAAAATTCCTGAATGCCTCAATCGCGCCAAAAATAGAAAACTGGTCGAAGCCTACAGAGAAGAACTTAAACCAGAAGACCCACTGTCCTTAATGGGAACGTCTCAAGCCGTTAAAACGATGCGAGAAGCCTTTCGAGTCGAAAAACTTAGGGAATCCCATATCGTGCTGACGGGCGAAATCGGATCTGGAAAGACATCCCTGGCAAAGCACTTTTGGAAACTCAAAGATGATCCATGCAGATCCTTCATTACTTTTAAATTTTCTAAGATTCCTAAATCACGCCTGGAAGCGGATCTCTTCGGAACCGCCACAGGGAAGAATGGGATTTTTTTCCAGTCGCACCTCGGTGATCTTTTGATTCCTGATTTCAACCACGCATCCAAGACGTTACAGCGAAAGATCATTGAATCTGCGGTTTCTAAATCAATTACACCCCGAGGATCACTATCCCCTATTCCAATCCAAAATCGGTTATTGCTGACTTCGACTGAGATCCCCAAACTCACAAAAAAGAGTCGCATTTTCAGACATATTTGTTTGCCACCGCTCCGGGAGCGCCTTGAGGACATCGGCGCCATCGCGACCGCCTATTTAGGTAGGTATAAAATGAAACAGTACCATTTATCCGAAAAGGCCCTTGAATTTTTACAATCGCAGCAATGGCATGGCAATATCAAACAGCTGCTCCGTGTTCTCGATCAAGTCACGTCTGACCTCAAAGCAGATAAGAGAGAAAAAATTGACGTGCCTGACTTTTTAAGGGCCGAGCGGCAACACTCTCTCAATACTGGAGCACTTGAAATTCCCTTGCCGCGGAATCAGAGTGAGGTGAATTCCCATTTTTTTAATACTTTTATCGCTTCCTGTGAGCGTTCCGTCATTATTCATGCGCTATCACTTTTTAACGGAAATGTGGTTTCAACGTCGTCAGCTCTTGGACTTTCAAGAAGTACTTTTTACAGAAAGCTTGAAGAGCTAAAAATTTCGGCAGACCAGATTGCAAGGAGTTAAAAATTGAATTTAAATCTAAAGTATGAAGTCACGGTGACAACGTCTGATGATTTTTTTGAAGTAGGAATTAAAATACCGAAATCTGATATCAATTTAAAAAAGAAGAACGCCCACGAAATTAATATGGTCTTTAACCAAATCTCGATCTTTGCAGATGGACTGGAACATTGTTTATCGGGTCAAAATCAAGACACCAAAAGATCTCTTCACAAAATTGTGAGTGACCTAGATCAGATTTCAAAAGAAATCTGCTGGGCTAAATCCATCCATCAAGCCATTAAAAATAAAGTCATTGAATTATCCAAAGGGAGTTTTAAAAAGTGAACCCGCTTCCAATTAGCATTTTATTAACAGCGATTATTCTCATTTTCCCCGTTGCTATCTTTTCCTTTTTAACTGAAGACCTTCGGAAAGTGCTGATTATTTACTATCAAACGGCCTGCGAACTTGGAATTGTCCTCACGCTGAGTTGGTATTGCATGACCCGTTGGGAAACAGCGAAAAGTACGATCATCCCTCTCCTTCTGGTGGGAATGATTTGTTTTATGATCGCCGAAGTTGGTTTTAATACCACTTTTTTTCAAAAGTCAGTCGAAGCCTACCGGAAAAAAGCATTTTGCGCGATCTGCTACTCTTTGAGTTTTGGATTCATCGCACTCTCATTGTTCAGGTATTTTAAAATACAAACCGAACATCCTCTCGTGATTCTTGGAATCTTTTCAGTAGCACTTGTTCATTTCTCGCTCCAGTATCGATTTTTATTAATGCCGCTGAAGGACGTCTATTTCTCAAAGCTTCCTTATTTTATGTACGTCAACGGAGTGATTTACAGCATTTTGACGGCGGTCGTGGCTGGAATTGCCGCCGCTTATTGTCTACGAAGTCTGAACACTTGGGAGTTCATTTTTCTCCACCTGCTCATGGCACTCCTGACCTTTGATTTTGCAGCCAGATACCAAATCGTTGAAAGTACCTTTGATAAAATGACAGTGGCACAATGTCTGTGGGCACTGGCAATTGGGTCGATTTTTCTGACTCTATTTCTATCGTTGATACAGGGGAAGATGTTATTTTCTACCGAGGGTCTCTTGGCGAATTGGTTTAGTATACGAGCCTCTCTCGCTCTCTTCGTCTTTGCCGTGGCAGTCCTGTTAACGTTGGCGTTTTGGATTATTCGATATTTTTCGATTCGAAACGCAGTGGACGTAACCTTGATCCTCACGATCATTCTTTTCTGCTGGGGTATCTCGAATATTTTGTCCTTCAATGTTTCAACAAAAGTGATGGAGATCGGTTTCCTCATGGGGGCCAACCGGGTAAGTGAAATTGGAAATGATGGATCCCCCGAGCTTTACATTCAGAAGATTCAAAGAACGATTAAATTTTCATCTGAGATCAATTTTATCATCGATGAATACAACCAGATGGCTGACAAGTTCAACCTTAGGGGACAGAAGCTTCTGGAATCCATTAGTAAAAGGATTCTCTTTGAAAAGGACGCCTTGAGAGGCCAGCTTGCCAACCAGGTCGCTCATGATATTGAGTCGCCACTTGGGGCGATTCGAACGATTATGGATCTCCCTAAGATCGATACGGCTCAAGCCAGGGAAACACTCTGGATCGCGCTCACCAGTATCACCGATATTGTCAAAAGATTGAATTTTAGAGATCAGGATGCCTTCAGTTCTGAACAAAGAGTCTATTCAGCCGCGGCGAGCGTTGAAAAAATCTTCAATATGAAGACCGCAGAATTTAACGGCCTCATGACCCATTTAAAATTGAGCGTCAGCCCAGCTGCGCGGAACTCGTTTATTCAGGTTGAGCTTGACGCTTTTCGATCTGCCCTTTCAAATTTGATCAATAATTCTAAAGACGAAATCGTCCAGAAGGGCGAGCCTGGAGCCATATCCATCGGTCTAGACGAGGTGCAAGGCTCTGTTCTGATTTCAGTCACAGACGATGGAATCCTAGTGTCAGACGAGAAGCTCCAAAAAATCAATGCGGGCACCTGTGAATCGACGAAACATTTAGGGCGCCCATTGGGAATTGCCTCTGCTCGGGACAAACTCAATCAGTTTGACGGAACGATCAGTTTCTCACGAGTCGAGCCGATCGGGTTAACCGCAACGATCCGACTACCCGCTCAAATGGCGCCTGAATGGCTCGCCAGTGAGATCCCCTTACTGACCTCAAAGATATTGGTCGTTTTTGATGACGACGAATCTATCCATCAGGCGCTCAAAGTTCGATTATCTACTGATCCTACCCTAAGAGATATTCGTTTGATTTCGTGCTTTAACGAAAAGGAACTCACCCAACTCGTAACATCGGGCGAAGTGGATGACGCTCTATTTTTAGTCGACTATGAGCTGAGAGGGACAAAAAAAGTCGGCATTGACCACATCAACCGTCTCAAGCTCCAGGATAAAAGCATACTGATGACCAGCCATTGGGACGAAAAGAAAATTATCAGTGAGTGCCGAGCATCCCAAGTCAGGCTTCTACCCAAAAGCTTGATTCATACGGTTAAAATCACGGCAGGGCAACGATCTAACCCCGACTTTATTTTGGTCGATGACAACCCCATCGTCCGATTTGCTTGGAAGAGTGCAGCGGAGTCTTACGGTCTCAACTATAGGATTTTCTCTGATCCTGCTTACTTTCAGATGAATAAACGAGAGATCGCAACTCACGCGGCCTTATTTCTGGATTTTCATTTAGGGGAGACTACTGCCCTTGAAATACTTGAGTCACTCAACGGAGAATTTCCAAACTACATTATTTTAACGGGTGAAGATGAAAACAACATTCCCTATAGTCCCCAACTTGATAGAAATCGGATTATTTTCGGAAAGAAGTTCCCAACTCATCTCCTTGTACGTAACCACCTAATTGAGTCACCAACGCTTTTTTCATAAATCTAACTCAGGAACTTATCAGTGATATTTACACATATTCTATTATTATTAGGAGTCCTCACTATGAACGTTTGTCATGCAAAAGAAATCATTCAAGTCAAAATTGAGCCGGCCGAATTAGCCGATCTGAGCGACATTTCAGCGCTCTGCGTTCACTTCGGATTTCCTGCCAGTGAAACAGCCCTCAGAAACCGGATCAATCTCATTAAAACTTATCCCAGCCAAATTCTATTTGTTGCTAAAGACGAAACTGGAAAAGCAGTTGGATGGGTCCATGCTTATGAAGCGCCTTCTTTACTTTCTGACGCAACCGTTGAAATCGGTGGGCTCGTCGTCAATCAAGAAATGAGACAACATGGAATCGGAAAAGCCCTCATGACTGCTGTCGAAGAATGGGCGGGGAAACGGGGATTTACCGAGGTACTTTTAGCCACCCGGATTGATCGTGAGGTCGCTCAGGCGTTCTATAAAGCCATCGGTTACGAGTTTGTCCATACTACCCACTTTTTGAGCAAGGACTTGATGAACCAAAATTAGATGGTATTTTTTTACCACATTTCAAACTATCCGCATTATAAAAGTTAAGGAAACAACTGAAAATTACGATAAGAAGCATATTATCTATTTGAGGTAAATCTTCATGCTTATAAAATTAATAACACTTCTTATTCCTTTTATTTTGGTCGGATGTGCAACAGAATATGTTGTAAAAATAGATTCCATTTCTGATGGCTCAAACAGCATAGGCAAAAGCTTTTTTGTCATCTCTGGAATGAAAGATGTCTCGACAACCGACTTAAGGTTTTCACATATGAGACAACTCCTTGAGAACGCATTAATTTCAAAAGGATTTCATCTTGCTCAGTCTCCGGATACGTCTGAATTAGTTGTTTCAATGTCTTACTCAATTTCAGAACCAAAAGAATCTACAACCACAACCACGGTACCAGTTTTCAATTACAAACAAGGTAATACTTATAATTATGAATCAACTTCCAATGCAGGAAATCTAGGAACAGCTGTAAAAACTCATGGCAAAATCAAGCAAAATGACACTTATGAAACAACTTATCAAAGTCAAACCGAGACTAATATTTTATATGATCGGATAATTATAATTTCTGCTTTAAGCGCCTCAAATGCTAGAAAAAGTCCTCCCGTCGAGAAAAAAATTTGGGAAACTCGAGTTTTAAGTAATGGCACCAGCAGTGACCTAAGGGCGGTAGTGCCTGCGCTAATCGCTGCGTCGATGGATTACTTCGGTAAAGACAGCGGGACTCAGGTAGAATCAACTATTTCGACAGAAGATCGAAGAATTAAGCTGATTCAGCAGCCAAATAACAAAACAAAATAGAGCTTTAACGGGTTTATGTACTGAAGAATTGCTGAAGTATAACGGTAAATAGACGACTAATTCTGAGCTTTAAAAAACACCAGAGAACTATGGAAAACGATCTGATAGCTAGCTTCCAATTTACTCATTCTCAAGCCATAAAAGTCAAAAAAGAAAGCTTTAATTAGTATCCATGTTAAAATTTTATCAATGAGACAGATTCGAGCAATTTTTTTATCCATCGTTGTATTCGCTCAGGTTTGCTGGTCCGTGAACGCGGTTTCAGGGCCGACCCCGTCTGAAACTAACTGTGGATTCTACTTGGATCTTGAGAAGGATTTGGGGTGTTGGTTTAAAGAAAGAGATGATTCAGATTACCTCGTAAAATATGGATACAAGTTCTGCAATATCTTCAAAAATCGTGCGCTTACATGGAAGGATCAACGATCCGCCTGGGTCAAAAAGACGACATTTTGCCTTCAGAACGGTTTGAAAGACTTTCATGCACCTGCGAATTGCCTGGCTCTTGAAGATGCCGCTTTTAAAATGCATCCCGGTTGCTATCGCGACGGCGGATTTTGCAACCTCTCCAAATGGAAAAAGACTACGATTGTTTTCGCTGCATTTGGAATCGATATTCTTCTCAAGCCTACAAACTCCTTTGGACAGGCATTTCGCCTTCTAAAGGACTGTGTAGTCGGCGTTTCAGGAACTGCGAATGCCTTATTTGAACGGGGTCGAAATCTAGCTGAAACGAATCCTAAGCTGCGCGAAGAGTTATCAAAAGTCTTCTTTTTGGATGGTTTGTCGGAGAAAGAGACAGACAAATATCTCAACTTTGCACTACGGCGCTTACTCGGAGAAGTCCAAGGTGCCGACAAAAGAGGAATTGATGCTTTCGTTGCGATTTATGGAAGTTCACGTCCGGCAGTGATTTCTCTGGGAGATATCGCAAAAAAATGCGTTTTCAATGCTGCCATAGATGTTGACGAATCCTGCAGGCAAGCTGCTGCGTTAGCTGGCTCCGATCAGGACTTTAAGGCAATATCATCAATTCCACCTCAGATTGATCAGCAGACGATAGAAGAAATACTAAACTATAGAAAAAAGTTAAAGAAGGGTGAATGAGTAGACTTTCGATTATTTTAGAAGGATTGGCGATAAAGATCAGACTTCCGTTGGTGGCCGCCATTTTTTTCATGACTGCTGGAACGAGTATTTGGCTGAACTGCCCAGCATGGTCGACAATTTTGACAGCTCTAGGGACAGTTGCTGGTTTGATCAGTATTTGGATTGCATTGGAACTTTTTAAGCTTGGTAACGAGTTTACCCGCAATCTCGAGAAACTCACCAAAGATGTACATAGAATATCGCTTAACAGTGCCAAACTGCAACATCTACAGGAGCTAAGACGGAACTACTGGGCGAGCGGTGATGACTATCCGGCAAGAATCTATTGGCATTTTGCTTGGCGATTTGAAGCCTACGACTTGCTTGGTCTGTTACTTGAGGACGGAGGATACTTGAGAGTACGGGTTCTTGGTTCTAACAACCCACCGCTTGAATATCGCTTAGAGGATACTCAATACCCAATTTACACATTAGAAGTCTATAATGTTCAGGGAACCGTGAATTTCGCGAACGGACGGGCCTATTGTACTTGTTTGAAGGATTCTCTATACATTTCACAGCAAGCCAACGAGATCGAGCTGTTGACACCACTGCATAAGTTTACGATAGTTGGACTTGGTGACTACCAAGGTAGTGCCGTTGGACAGGAGCCGTTTTGCTACCTTCGCTTCAAAGATCTTAATGATCTTGCCGACGCCGGTCGGACAATTCAATAGAAATCAATTGAACTCTTATGAGTCTCAATCATCGCTGACCTCGGTTGAGGCAATACGAACGAACCCAAAAATCCTACTCTTAGGACTACAAGAAGGAAGTGCAATAATTTCTGTAATAAAAAAACTATACAAAAAAGAATATCTGGTGCTGAATAAAGTTTGATAACTCTGATTTCAGAATTATCTTAGAGAAGTATTTAATACATAAAAATATAATATTATTTATAAATTTTTAGATGTTTTTTTAAAATTATTACACGTATATAGATGAGTCATTAATTCAAAAGTCGATAATGCTATTTAAAGTAAAGGTCCTCAACCCAACCTCCTGTTGACGAAGGGCCGCACGCCCTCCTTGCCTCCGGTGGATGGACAGCCATCCGGGCTGCCCATATCTTTTGAATATGACCCAAGCGGATATCAAGGTCCCATTTCGCATAAAGAGTACTCACTGCTGGGACAGCGCAGACCAACGAGCCACCCAAACCTACCTAGTCCAGTGACATCAGCATTCGAAGTATTCCCGGCATCAGTCCCGCTCTGCATTTGCACCCCTACTATTCCACCCACTCCCAGTCGGCCACCCACTGAGCCCGAACTCCTTGAATTGATAATTTGACCGTGATTGAGTCCAACTAATCCACCTACGTTATAGACTCCACCCACACGACCCTGAAATGACGAATTTTCAATCCGCCCAAAGTTTTGCCCAACAAGACCTCCAGTTGACCAAGCTCCGTAATCCACTGAATTTCCATCAACCGTGTCCTCGACTATCACCTGGCCCCGAACATGAACGTTAGAGATGATCCCTTGGCGATTGGCTGCAGCAATCACTCCTGCGTGGTCTGGATAACCATCTCCCCGAATCGTGATGTTTTCGATATTCAGATCTTTGATCTCGTCGGGATGGCCATCCATATCCTGTACCAGCTGGCCAAAAAGCCCATTCCAAGTCCACCCATGGCCGTGCTCAATCACAATATTACGAATTGTGTGCCCATCCCCGTCGATCGTCGCAAAGGGAGAAATTGCGATAATCCGCAGATTCCCTTCACTTGAAAAATCGATATCTGAAGTCAATTTGAAATTTCTTTTGTTATGAAAGTCCCCTTGAATATTTTTGAAATGCTCAACGGTACAAACTAAATAGGGGTTTCCTACTGTTCCATCACCCCCTCCAAACCCGCCGTCAGAATGATTGGGATTAGATCCCGAGCAAATAGATAAACTCGGGTTGGAAACTTGGTTTTTTGAATCTCCGTTTTGGACCGAAATATCGGATCCATCACAACGAACCATCAGAATACTTAAAAGTACGACACTTATTAATTTTTCAGAATTCATGCATTTTTTTCCGTTCAGATAATCTGAAATATTCAGAATTTAAGTTTTTATGTTGGAATGGGGTCTGGAAAGTCTGAAACATTTCAGACTTTTCAGACAACCTGGTTTCAACGTTGATTTGGCTTCTTTTGGAAGCGCCGGCCCAACTCCTTCAGGGTAATTAAATTGCTCAACATCACTAAAATTCGAAAGCAAACTACACTTACGAGGTTATTCCAAATCATCCCAGCCGGAGGCAATTGAGTAAGAGTCACCGATGTCGCATCAAGGCTCTGCTTCAAGACAGTAATTTGTGAATCTACTTTAGATCCCAGGCTAATTCGGTCGCTCTGAAAAAAGACATCACGGAGAGTGGTTTTCTTGGCAATCTCGGACTCGAGAGTTGCGACCCTTTTATTCAGAAGCGCCACTTGATCTTTAGCTATCCATGCGCCTTGAATCGCAAGATTTGAGAGCACCCAAATGGAATAGCTATAAATCACTGCAATCAAAAAATGGTGCATGAGGCTTAGAAAAAAAGATTTCGATTTCACCATCCAACAGAGGGAAACAATCCCGCCCTCGAGGAGAAATGCCTTCAGATAAGCCTCTCCGCTGGTATGCCCCAATGAAGAGTCAACCGAAACGTAGTACCGAGCCATTTCGGTAATGAGAAAATAGCTATCTGCTAGGCTGAGAAGCACCAAGAAGACTGTTCCGAGTTTAACCTTGGGCATCTTCCATTTTTTACGATCAGGACGCTCTGGAGGCTCTTTTTGCCTTTCCAAACCGCGACTCTCTTTTTTGACCGAGTCGAGTTGAGAAAAAAGTGGAACAACTTTTGGAGTTTGGCTTTTATAACGATTTTTAACTCGCTCCAGAATGATCGGTCGATTTTTTTGATAATGCAGTTGGTTATAAATTTTCTTCTCTTGCTGGGTCATAGTGTTCCTGTTTTTGTAAAATTTCCGTTTATTATTAGATTTTATTTCCGAACAACTAGCCTGTTTTTGCAGTCGGCGTAGGCTCATGCTGGGCTACGAAGGAGAGAACCCTTTCTCGGACCAACGGGCTTTCCCAGCCTCTTGTTCGCCAAGAGTTTCGAGTGAACTCGCACCCCATTCGCTGAATGGTTTCAGTTACAAATTCATTGAAACCTTTCGCGGTTGGAAATTTCGCTAAAAGCGATTGAAGTGCACTTTGCTTGGCCGCCTCTTCTCGGGCGGCTTCGGCCTCGTCTTGTGCTTCAGTGATAGCCTGACGGTCTTGCTGATCCCGCTTCTGAGCTTCCAGGTGAGCTTTGTGCGCAATTACAGCTTGTAACTCCTGCTGTCGAGTCACCCAGGCTTGATAACGATTCAGATTATGCTCCCAGTGACTTCGGATATAGACCATGGGACTATGAACCTTACCGGCATCACCTGCTTTGCCATTCCCGTGCGATTCGAGGAACTGAATTACTTTTCCGCAATTTTGAAAAAATGGATTGCCGTAGGCAACAAAGAGTTCGTCAAAAATCTCTTTCTCTTTGGTTACGTTCCCGAATTTGCCTTCGGTACCAAAACCACTCCATCGTTTCTTCATGTCTTTTGGAAACACACTTTCGCAAGAGAGAGATTCTTTCTTAGATTCTTTAAGAAGATTCTTAGGAGCGACTTTTACTGAATAATTACAGTCACTTGACGCACCGTCCAGTGGGGTCGTTTGCCCCAGGTTAACCTGGGGTGAATTACCCCAGGAAGTCTGCCGTAAATCACCCTGCGGTGGTTCGCCCTGGGTGCGTTTACCCTGGGGCGATTGACCCCACCTTAACGGATCAAAGTAGAGGTGATTTAAACCCCAGAGATTGAGTGTCTTATGCGTGATCTTGGTGAGGACTCCGCGAGTCACCAAAGTCCGAAGACTCGCGCGAAGGTTTGACGAGTCCATTCCTGTTTCATTCTCAAAATCCTGATTGGAGATTGCGGCATACATCCGAGGACTCACCTGTGCGATTGTCTTGTCGTAGACGGTCACGATCACTGCAACGTCAACCAGCTTCAACCCATAACGAGTCGGAGCTTTCAGCTGACGAGCGACTGAGTGCGCCAGCTTCCCCCAGCCTTCACTCAGAATTTCTTTCACACGCTGTTCTTGATTTTCGGGATGAAGTTGGCTGTTGATGGCAAATGCCGCACTTGCCAGGGTTTCTCGCCTGCGTTTGCCTCGATGAGTTGCAGAAGCGGCAGCTTCGATTTCAAGGTGTTCATTTCTCAACGGTTGAGTAGGCGCTCCTTGTTCAGGTTGATCCTTTGGCTGGGGCGATGGACCCTGCGGTAAAGGCACCTGGGGCAACTCACCCTCGGGTAAACTACCCTGCGGTAATTCACCCTGAGTGCATTTACCCTGGGGTAAACGACCCCACCCTAAATCTGCTACGGGCTGAGGGGCAGTGAATTGCGGTTGTTTATGAGCGACTGGAGACAAGATGCGGGGCTTCCCGGGTTGAATCGCACTAATGACGTCTTTAAGCGAAGTCGGCTTGTTAGACATGACTCGCTCCTTTCTTGCTGATTCGGCTCAGCAGCTCTTGAGCAAGTGCGGAATAGTCTTCTGCTCCCGAGCTCGTTGGAGCGTGATGAAAAATAGTCCTCCCAAACGCGGGTGCCTCTTTCAGTTTCACGGATCGACGGATTCGGGTTTCAAGAACTTGGTCGCCGAAATTCTCGACCAGGCTGTCGAAGACATTGCCAGAAATATTGGTCGTGTCCGAGAGCGTCAACAGCAGTCCCAGAATTTTCAAACCTGGATTCGTACCGAGTCGAATCTCTTCGATCTCACCGAGCAAACTTTTGATGCCGTGAAGCGCAAACACTCCACAGTCCACCGGAACAATCAATTCATCGGCTGCGTTCAAAACTGAATTCAGTAAACATCCAAACGTGGGAGGACTATCGAGCAATATAATCGAGTATCGGTCGCGTAATCCTCGCAGCTTTTGAGCAAGGCGCATTTCGCTATTGGTTTGACCCACCATCTCCCGCTCCACCCGCGCAAGCTCTGGGGTAGCGGGGATAATATCTAACCGATCTCCCTTATAAATCGCTGATTCAATATCAAAATTACGATCTCGGATGACGTGACTTGTGCTCGCCTGAATCGAATCCGCGGCTATGCCAAGAGCCTGCGTTGCGTTGCCCTGCGGATCAACATCGACCACTAAGACCCGAAGATCGAGCAGCGCAAATGCTTGCCCGAGATTCACTGTCGTGGTGGTTTTTCCTACTCCACCTTTTTGATTGGTAACTCCTAGAATAAAGCCAGAGCGTTTCATAATAATCCCCATTGACACCTGGCCTCGGTATCTTTAAAAATAGAGATACAAGGTGCCAGGGTCCAAAAAATCCTGGTTGGTGTTGGGTCAGCCGAGTCCTACTAGATCTTGCTGACAAACAAGTTTTCAAAAGCCCGGAGTTGATAGCTCCGGGCTTTTTTTTAGAGATAAGCTTGAGTTTGTAATTAAGAGCTCCCGTCACCTCCCTTTGTCGGTTTCGCAGGCAGATCAGAATTCTGCGGAGAACATGCGGAACAAGATGAAAGGTATTCAAAGGTAACCAAAAGGATTTTTGCTGCAAGATTTGCAAGATCCTGGTGACTGAGTTGAGAAAAATTTAAATTAAAATCGTAATTATTTTGAAGACTTAGTTGGCTTGCGGGATGCGTTAGACCTGCGCTCTCCGAAGCTGAAGGTCGTACGTTCGATTCGTATCGGGCACACCATAGAAATCAAGGGGTTAGCGATTTTTTGCTGCCCCTTTTTTCGTTTCAGCTGAAAATTTGGCACCTATTTGTCACCAAATGTAGCTAAAAAGTCGGTTCCTCAGTTTTGTTTCAGGTCCGAACGGCTACATCAACTGAGATCGACTATCCACTTTTTTCCAATGCACTTCATCAAGTGGTGTGAGCGCTCAGGGACTTTGTCACCCTAAGCGCTCAGTGAAAATGTCTCTTTATGTCAGTTCAAATATTTAAACGACTTTTCAGATCAGGTTGGAACTGAATTGTCGTTTTGAGACCTTTGACAATCGGTGGAATTGGCCGGCAAGGGAGTCTGTCACCTGGTCTCTCAACAATAGCTAATTCAAGATCTCGGCCAGCATAGTAGCCCTTCATCAAGCCAGCTGCGGTTACTCTAATTTCAACCTGTCTTTTGGCTATTGAGTGGGACAGGATAGCGTTAATTTGGTAGAGGCGATTATCCCATAAAATCGTATGATCATTTCTGACATTTCTGCCATATTTATAGGATAGAATCTCTTCAAGAGCCTCTGGAGTTGGAGCTCTCCTGTAAAGCGACTCTGGGCTTTTAGGCATGACAGTGAACTTCTGATTCCAGGTATTTGGCAAAAAAGTATCATTCAGGTACTGATTAGCCTGGATAATTTCCTGTATTCCGAAATAATTCATTTCAGCTACAAGTCGGTCTTGAAATGTCTGCCACAGACGTTCGACCCGACCTTTTGCCTGCGGAGAGTTGGCGAAAATTAGCGTGATCTCCAACTCTTCGCAGATTCGTTTAAACTGGCCCGATTCATCATTTTTTGCCGTGCCCGAGAGCCAAGCTGCATGATCGACATAAATCACTCTTGGGACGCCTCGCATCTGAATGACCCTTCTTAGCACGGCCAAATAGCCTAAAAGGCCTTCAGTTGGAAAGAACTCTCCGTAAGGGACTTCACTTGTGGCATCGTCAATTCCCGTGATCAAGGTCCAATTTTTCCCTTTTACCCAAGGGTGATCTGATCCGTCCATTTGCATCATCAGTCCCGGACTTGAATAACGCGACCGATACTTTCGGATTTTTTTTCTGCGGCGGGGCTTCTTATTGGCTCCCAAAGTGGAACAAATCCTCTTCACGCTTGAGTAGCTAATCGAAATACTGTCTTGGGCAGTTATTGTCTCGTACAAGTGCTGATAATTGAAGTCGACATACTTTTCCGAGGCAAGAAATCTCACTCTTTCACAAGTCGCCTTTGGAATTCGATGTGGCGAGTATTTTCCGGCATTCCCGTGCTCTAGTCCTAGGACGCCCCCCTTTCGATAGGCTTTTGCCATGCGGGTGACTTGCCTTTCAGTGACGGATAGCGCCAGTGCAGCCTCTTTTCGGCTAAACTTTCCCTCCTCAAATTGACTAATAACTTTATATCGAGCAATTGTTTTTTGTGACACGACTAGTCTCTTTTCAGATAACATCCCTTAAAATCCCCCTGTTTGGGGAATGGTATCTTGTTTAAAAAAGAGACATATTCACTGAGCGATTTCAGGTGACATTTTTACTGAGCGATCACACGGCACCTTACATTAAGATAGTTTAATTAATTTGCTCCGTTGTCGTTCATTGTAAAAACCTCCTGATTAGATGAGTGCGGACGGAATTTATATCTGTCCTGGATGGCGGAAAATAGCACAATTTAGCTGAACTTTCAGTTATTTTTTCGGAGCGGTTTTGTGGTAAAGTAAGTAAGTTTAATTTCTAGCGGCTAGATAGTAAAGAGATCGGCTTGGCAGCTTAATGCTCTGAGAGTTATAAATGTACAATAACAATAGGTTATGCTAGGGTAATGACATCATGTCGTTTTCAAATCAGCAAAAAAATCAAATCATTGCACTAGGTGGCGGGGGTTTCTCAATGGAGCCTGACAATCTTAGCTTAGATCGCTATATTCTTGCCCAGTCACGTGCAAAAAAGCCAAAAATTTGCTTTGTGCCTACAGCAAGTGGAGATTCAGAAAGCTACATTGCAAGGTTTTATGATGCTTTTAACAGGCTAGATTGTGACCCGACTCACTTATCGGTTTTTGCCCCGCCGACGAGAGATCTTGATTCATTCGTGAGTGAAATGGATGTCATCTACGTGGGTGGGGGGAATACTAAAAATCTGCTCTGTCTTTGGCAAGAGTGGAAATTAGATCAATATTTTAGGGCCGCCAATGAAAATGGAACTGTATTGGCTGGGCTCAGTGCAGGCGCTATTTGTTGGTTTGATGAAGGGCTTACTGATTCAATTTCTGGAAAGTTAACCCGATTAAAATGTCTGGGTTGGCTTCCTGGAAGTTGCTCTCCTCACTTTGATAGTGAAGTTGAGAGGAGACCAGTATTTGTTGAAAAGATAAAGAGTAAAGAAATGGTGGCTGGTTATGGAATCGATGATGGAGTTGGGCTTCATTTTGTTGATTCGCAATTAACGGCTGTTATAAGCTCTAGGCCGAATGCAAAAGCAGTCTTCATAGAAAATTCAAACGGACTGTCAGAGAAAGTTCTGCAACCTAAATTTTTAACGATATAGCAAGTTCGGAAAGCCTTCTGTAAAGACGTAGAAAATAAGATTATTCTTAAATGTATCCTTATTATTAAAGTACGGACCGCCTGGGGGATAAATGCATGGCGCGATTTGTGGAAGGTTCGTCTCCATTATTGACTCAAGGTCTGATTGAGCGGTTGAGTGCCGCAATTCGCCGTGGAGCTTACGTCGAAACAGCAGCTGCTCTTTGTGGTATTTCGAAAGATTCCTTCTATAGATGGCTGCGTATGGCGGAAACTGATGAGGCGACAGCATTGATTAGAAAATTATCGGACGCAGTAAAAAGAGCCATGGCGGATGCGGAAATGAGGGATCTCGATGTTATCGATAACGCAGCACAACAAGGGCAGTGGCAAGCTGCAGCATGGCGCCTCGAACGGAAGTATCCCCAGAAGTGGGGCCGCCAAGCAAAACTTCAATCAGAGCATTCTGGTCCTAAGGGTAGACCGATTGAGGTCAATGCCAGTCGGGCAAATTTAAAAAAAATCATAGCTGATCCCGATGCCTTGACTGCCATGGAAATGTTGGAAAAGAAAATGGACGGCTGCGAGTGAGTTCAGCGCAAGCAGAAAATTTATTGGAAAACTTGTGGCGCTTGTCGCCAGGCAGAATGGCAGCGTACTTGAATCCTGCTCGGTTCTACCGCTACAAACATATCAAATATTTAGACAGGGCATTGACTGAAGCCATAGGTAAAGGCGACGCTCGACTGGTCATCTCGCTCCCGCCTCGTCACGGTAAAAGTTGGCTCACTTCGCTTTATACTCCAGCGTGGTTTCTCTCTCTGTTTCCTGAACGGAACGTGATTCTTACGTCCTATGAAGCGAGTTTTGCCGCTTCTTGGGGACGACAGGTGAGGAATTTGATACAGGAGCATTCGGCAGTTCTTGGTTTGAGTCTCGCGCAAGATTCTATGGCCTCAGACCGATGGCACACCCTTGAGGGAGGGGGTATGCTTACAGCGGGTATTGGTGGACCCATTACAGGCAGAGGCGGGCATTTGCTCTTAGTAGATGACCCCATTAAAAATTTTGAAGAGGCTTCAAGCAGTACTCAGCGCCAGAAGACAATCGATTGGTTTAACTCTACTTTTTACACTCGGTGCGAGCCCGGGGCCTCTGTCATAGTGCTGATGACCCGCTGGCATCAAAGCGATTTAGCTGGCTATATTCTTTCGGAGCATCAAGATCCTTGGCAAGAAATTCGACTACCAGCAATTGCAGAAGCGGATGACCCGATTGGCAGGAAAGAAGGTGAACCACTCTGCCCTGAGCGCTATGATGAAGCGAAGCTTGCCTCAATCAAAGTCGCAGTTGGGCGTCGGATCTGGAATGCGCTCTATCAACAGCGCCCCTCTCCAGCAGAAGGGACTATTGTGAATCGGAATTGGCTAAAATTCTATAAGACTTTACCTGGTACTTTGAATTCTTGGGTAATCACTGCTGACCTTGCATTCAAAGACTCAACAAACTGTGACTATTCAGTCTTCCAAGTATGGGCTACTTCTGGATCAAATTGCTATCTGATTGATCAGGTTCGAGATCGAATGAACTTTCCAACGGTTATCCGCGAGTTTAGGAATTTTTCATCTCGATACCCTCAAGCACTCGTAAAAATAGTAGAAGAGGGGGGGGAATGGCGCTGCTCTCATTCAAACCCTTCAGAATGAAATCATGAGTATCCTGCCTATTAGGCCGAAAGAGTCTAAAGATGCAAGACTGGCTGATGTTTCTGCGTTATTTGAGGCAGGGAACGTTTATTATCCAGATCCATCAGTCGCATCTTGGATCGGGGATAATATTGAAGAGCTTTGTAGCTTTCCGAATGCGAACCACGATGACAGCGTCGATGCCACTGTCTATGCTTTGAGTCGTTTTAAACAGAATCAAATTTCCTTTGACCGAATCAAGGCACTGACTACATGGTGATACCTCCTCCAGCTGCAGAATCA
>JANNCA010000360.1:0-24606 GCA_031386075.1 Oligoflexia bacterium | reverse complement strand
GCCCGCAATATCCATAAAAACCATGCTAGCGGGCACGAGCTTATTGGGGGGTATATATTGAGCAATACCCGCAAGCCTAGGGTCAGGCACTTTGACGATCCCAGTATTCGGATCGATAGTGCAAAAAGGATAATTCGCTGCCTCTGCTTTAGCTGAAGTCAGTGCATTAAAGATGGTGGACTTACCGACATTCGGCAATCCGACTATTCCACATTGAAAACCCATAATGCTTACTCCTATTTTAACTTTTGTTTATCATCCGGTTTAGCACGATGATATTGATTCATCGCTAATTGAATTCGACCTTGTAAAATAAGCTCGATTGAATCGCCCACACTGTCGAGCAATGGGCCCAAGACTTTCAATTCCTCATCCCGAAACTGTTGCAACACATAATCAGCAGGTGACGAACGAGCAATTGCTTCCGCCTGTGACGGTAATTGCGATGGATGCCCAATCCCAATCCGTACCCGGTAATAGCCGCATTGATCCTTCCCAAGATTTTCGTCAATGGACTTTAACCCATTATGGCCGCCTGTTCCACCCCCAGTTTTGAGCCGCAATTCAAAAGGAGGAAGGGCTAGGTCATCATGAATGACGATCAAGTCTTCTGGTTTACATTGATAAAAGCCAAAAAGAGGTCCAATACACTGCCCAGAAAGATTCATAAACGTCCTGGGCTTAACGATAAGCACTTGCTCTCCCTGGACGACTGCTTGAAAAACCTCGCCTTGCCATCGCTTGATAGGCCCTGATGCCCTCCAGCGATCAACCAACCGATCTACTGCCAAAAACCCAACATTGTGCCGAGTCGTTTCATATTTTACGCCAGGGTTTCCCAGACCAACTAAAATTTTCATTTTAAATAAAGAGGCTGCTTACACTATCATAATTATGAATCCGATAAATCGCCTCAGCCAAAAGATCTGCAACCGAGAGCTGGACAATTTTAGGGTTTTTAGCAGTCTCCGCAGACAAGACGATCGTATCCGTTACAATAACTCTTTCAATACAAGAGTCTATAATTCTTTGATTTGCAGGACCAGAGAGGACTCCATGAGTCGCTGCTGCAAAAATTTTCTTCGCCCCCTTTTGAAGAACTGCATGGGCCGCTTCCGTCAAGGTGCCAGCCGTATCGATCATGTCATCCAAAATAATAACCGTTTTGCCCTCTACTTCACCAATGACATTCATTGCTTTGGCGACGTTAGGGGCCGTTCTTCGCTTATCAATCATTGCTACGGAAGCATCCAAACGCTTAGCAAAAGCCCGGGCTCGCTCTACCCCTCCGGTGTCGGGGCTCACAATCACTAAGTCCTGCATCCCTTTCATTTCATTTTTCAAATAACTCAAGATCACGGGTGATGCAAAAAGGTTATCAAAAGGAATATCGAAGAAGCCTTGGATTTGGCCCGCATGGAGATCCATAGAGACCACCCGTGTGGCCCCTGCGGCCGTAAATAAATCAGCTACCAATTTGGCGCTGATAGGGGTTCTAGGCGCAACTTTACGATCTTGCCTTCCGTAACCGTAATAGGGGACAAGGGCCGTAATTTCCTTGGCGCTGGCCCGCTTCAGGGCATCTATCATCACAAGGAGTTCCATGAGGGTGTCATTCACCGGCATGCAGGTGCTCTGAATGACATAAACATCCCGCCCCCGGACATTTTCGCCAATCTCTACAAAGACTTCTCCGTCACTAAATCGACGAACCACCGCATTTCCTAAGGGCTTGCCTAATTTTTCGCAGATACTTTGAGCTAAGGGGCGGTTTGCACTTCCCGACAGAATGACCCAATCTCGCATTCGCATGCCCCTGGGATACCTTAATCGGGTCAAAGTCTCAAGGCAGCAATTGAATTGAAACTCCTATACAATAAAAAAACAGAGAGAACTCGCTCATGCAAAACACACTTATTCTAAGTTTTTTCTTAAATATACCGATACTTCTAAAAGGGCATTATGAAGAACACTTTAGCCATTATATGGACGTGGGGAATTTTTTTAACTGCGTTTGTCTGCTACGAGAAATCTCAGTTCCAAGCGAGTCATTCAATAGGCCACCCATCACCAGGACTCAATTCAGAAACCAAAAATGAGACTCTGAATTGGGCTCCAAGAAACAAATTTGCAGACTAGTCGCTACCCCCTAATAACTCACAATACAAAATTGAGGATCTTATCCTTGACGAATATGACCTTCCGAATTTGCTTACCTTCGAGCTGATGAGAAACTGTTGCGATTTTCTTTGCTAAGCTCTCAACAGTCAGCTGATCTGCGCCAGGCTCAACTTCTACAGTTCCCCTAGTCTTACCCATCACTTGGATGCCAATCGTTAAAAGTTCATCCCTAGCTAAGCCTAAGTCGTAAACTGGCCACGCCTCAAATACCAATTCTGCACTTTCACCGATTCTTTGCCAAAGCTCTTCCGCTAAATGAGGGGCAAAAGGCTGCAGAATCTGAATAAAAGACCTGAGACAGGATTTTGGCTTTTGGTGAATTTGAGTCATATAATTCACAAAGATCATCATCTGACTGACAGCAGTGTTAAAACGAAGGTTTTCGATATCCTCAGTCACCTTCTTAATCGTCTTATGCGTCATTCTGAGGTCCTCCAAAGAAGCCTCCTGCCCAAAAGCGTGCAACCCATCTGTCCTGTCATCGACAAAAAGTCGCCAAGTTCTTTGTAAAAAACGATGAACCCCCTCGATCGCGGTTGTAGACCAGGGCTTATCTCGATCTAAAGGACCCATAAACATTTCGTAAATTCGTAGGGTGTCTGCACCATAGCTTGCAACTACATGATCAGGATTAATCACATTGCCGCGGGACTTAGACATTTTCTCCCCATCTTCGCCAAGAATCATTCCCTGATGGATCAGTTTTTTAAACGGCTCATCGCAAGCGACTAGACCCGCATCAAACAGAACTTTTGTCCAAAACCTCGCATAGAGCAAATGCCCCACTGCATGCTCAGAGCCGCCTAGATAAAAATCAACAGGCAACCAATATTTTGCAGCCTCCGGACTAAAAGGAGCTTGATCATTATGCGGGTCGCAGTATCTCAGGAAGTACCATGACGACCCTGCACTCCCAGGCATAGTATCAGTTTCTCTCTGTACTGGCCTCCCTGTGACTGAATCTAAAATGTTGACCCAATCTGTGATTCCCGACAGAGGGCTTTCGCCCGTTCCAGTAGGCTGATAGCTCGTCACAGCTGGTAAAATGATAGGCAATTGATCCACAGACACAGCCTGCTTCTCACCGCCTTCCAAGTGAACAATAGGAAAAGGCTCACCCCAATACCGTTGCCGAGAAAAAAGCCAATCTCTCAATTTGTACTGTACCGTTCGATTTCCGTGACCTTCCTTTTCCGTCCAAAGCGAAATGGCTTCTTTGGCTTGAGCGGTCGACTGACCCGAAAGGAACCCCGAATGAACAGCGACACCGACTCCTTCAAAGCACGCACCGTCAGCCTGCCCCCCCTCAATGACTTTCCTCAAGGAAAGACCGTACTCCTTTGCAAACTCAAAATCCCTTTCATCATGGGCAGGCACAGCCATGACGGCTCCGGTCCCATAATTCATCAGCACGTAGTCTGCGATCCAAATCGGAATTTTTTCCCCATTGACTGGGTTGATTGCATAACTTCCGGTGAAAACACCCGACTTTTTCTGTAACATCTCCTGTCGAGCGATTTCAGACTTCTGAGACGCTTTGATCTTATAGTCATCAATGGTTTGGTGTTGCTCGGAAGTCGCCAGCCGACCGACCAACGGATGCTCGGGAGCCAATACCAAATAGGTCACACCAAAGAGAGTGTCGGGTCGGGTTGTAAAGATTTCGACATTCTGAGACTCTTTTGTTTCTCCACTTGCGGAAATGGGGAACCTCAGCTGGAGTCCTTCGCTTTTGCCAATCCAATTTCTCTGAAGTTGCTTCGTCCCTTCAGGCCAATCCAATTGATCTAACCCCTTGAGGAGTCTCTCAGCATAGTCAGTAATTTTTAGCATCCACTGTTTCATCGGGACACGAAACACAGGATGACCACCCCTCTCCGACCGCCCATCGATGACTTCTTCATTCGCAAGAACGGTTTTTAATTCAGGACACCAATTTACAGGAACTTCTTTTTGGTAGGCCAGCCCTCTTTCAAAGAGTTTAAGAAAGATATACTGGGTCCACTTATAGTAATTGGGGTCGCAGGTAGTTAATTCCCGGGACCAATCATAACTAAAGCCCAGTCTCTTCAACTGCCCCCGAAAATTGTCAATAGCCTTTTGAGTCGTCACTGCTGGATGGACTCCCGTTTGAAGAGCATATTGCTCCGCAGGTAAGCCAAATGCATCCCAGCCCATGGGATGAAGGACATTGAACCCTTGCGCCCTTTTGTATCGTGAAAGAATATCCGTTGCAGTGTAACCCTCTGGATGACCAACGTGGAGACCTGAACTACTGGGGTAAGGAAACATATCTAAAATATAGTACTTGGGCTTCTTGCTACCCGTCTCTGCTTTAAAAAGAGACTGATCTTCCCAATACGTCTGCCACTTCGACTCAAACAACTTCGGATCGTACGCCATTGCACTTATATACCTGGACTACTCAGAAAAACCAGTCCTAGGTCGAGCCACGCCTTTTCGAGTGAGTCCAAAAATAAAAATCTCCTGTCGATTACTCGAAAGTTGAGTCGCTTTCACTCGACTCATCCCCATGACTCGAATATGTTCCAACATAGCGGGAATTTCATCGGCGAGTTTCCATTGATTCAACTTCACGGTGAGCAAGAGTCCTAGAAGACTCCCTTTCATTCGCGTAGCTAGCCGATCCACCGCAAAAAGCGACACACTGGGAGTGACATTCATATCTAAAAGTAGCCATTCGATCGAGGCGGGCAATTCTTCCCTCGGTATATTCGCGACAATGTTCTGAATATGGCGGAATTGCTTGGATCTCAATACCCTGGGGTCCATCTCACCTGGATCGATTCCAACGACATTCAGCCCCCTTTTGAGCAATGCAAAACTGGCACCCCCAGGTGCGCTTCCAACTTCTACCGCTGTGTCCCCGGGGCGAATTGGAACACCTGACCAAAGGATGGCTTCTTCAAGTTTAATATAAGCTCTCGATGGGGCATCCGGGTGCAAGAGAATTTCTGGATTTCCTCCAGGATAAGGATTGTGAGGAACTCCCTGATCATGGACGCCTATCCACCATTCATCGGGTTCTACAACGATTAAATCGATCACCCTCTCTTGCTCAGCTGCCTTTGAGTTGATTTTAAACTGAACTCGACTCTTTCGCTTCAAAGCTTCGGCCTCAATCGCTTGAACCGCGTTGACCTTCCATTCCCCCTCGACATAGCCTAATGGCTCATCGCTGGGTGCATAGCGATCGCGCTCGAAGATATGAAGATTGGGCCGCAGATCGCCAGCTGCTAAACTCTCAGCCCACTCGAAGACCTTTTGTGCCTTCTCTTGGAGACCCCCTGCTTTTGCTCCCAGCTTGAACAAACTCAGACCATAAGCTCTCGCAAAGACAGAACGAAGGTGAAACTCAGGAGGCAAAGGGCTCTCACTTTTAAAGGTTACAAATCCAGGTCTAGAAAAAGCAAATTTGAGCTCAGGGTGCTCCCTCTTCAGCTCCTTCTTCAGGGCAGGCTCAGAACCAACCTGACAGACGACAAAAACAAATCCCGAACTTTCGATTAGCATTCATTTCTCTTATCCTATTCCATATGCAATCGCAGTTCTAAAAGTCATCCTTTAAATTCAACAGAAATCACCTGGGCTCCCTCACAATAGGCTTTTAAATGGAAACAAGTTTGTATTTATTTCTTAATATTTTCATACACTTAAACGACATCACGGGTAGACAATAAGGTTTGTGAGAGTAAGCTTAAAGACGAGAAATTGGGCAAGCATTTAGACTGCATACCGATTTTTTAGAATCCAAACCAGAGTAGAAATGATCCCCATAGACCTCTACTCCACAAAATAAACATGATCGCTCGGAACATTCTTTTTGGGTTCATCCGTAATCGCCCAAGACCCTTGAACCTAGCTAGGTCAAAACTCTAGAAAAATAAATCCGTATCTCTTCCAAATTAAAAAAAATATTGCTAAATGTCGACCTGGGGACCTTTAGATTTCCGGAAAAGCTCACCAGAACGTCAGCAATGATTCAATGACTGTTGGAAGTCAGAGGAGGCTCGAGAACTTTATCAGTTGACCACGCAATAGGGTGATTTTCATAGGATATAAATTCACTAATGGAAGATTTCCACCTAAAAATCATGCAAACTTGTGGTTATTTGAACTCGCGTTTTATTTACCACCCGAATCGGCTACTTGCACAATTTTGAGGGAGAGCCTGATTTTCGAAGGAAAATTAGACCGTTGCCAATAATATTTACACATTAATAAATAAAAAAAGCTTCTACACAAACCTCTTCTGCCCGCATTTGGCGGTATATCCCTTGCATTCTAGGCCATAGAACTGGTTGTCCAAAAAATTAGAGTTTATCTTAAATATGTTTAAATTATCAATTAAACCTTTGTCCCATTTTTACAACAAGAGTCATTCAATTGTACCCTTATTTCTTCTCTTCATTGCCGGTTGCGGTGCCTCTTCATCCAGACCATCACTTTCGCTCACTAAAGCACTTTCTTCCCCTCAGGAAACTTCTCAAAACACTAGCGTAAATGGATCTCCTATCTACGTGGGAGATACTGATTTTCCATGGACTCAAACGTGCACATTAAATTATTCAATTCAGCTCATAAAAGAAATTGACACATGGTCAAATCATGAATCTACAAGCCCAAAAGCAAGTGAACTAAGAAGCATTAAGGAGACCCTCTGGGCAGAATTTGAAAATCACCCAATGGATCATAAAAAACTCTTCCACCATCTTCTTCAAACTTCATTTTTTTCCGAAAGTCACAACCACACAGCATTTTCTAATAGAATTGAAAGCATACCCTTTGTAAAGTGCTCTAATTTATGTAAAAACGTGCCTTTAGATAAAATTTATGAATCCATTTTTGCCATAATTCTACTCAAAAGGAAAAGTAATCACGCCCTACCTCCAGAAGCAATTCGACAGGTGTTTCTGAAAATTTTAAATGGCCTCAATGAAACTGTACTCGAACGCAGTCTCGAATCCTGGGGAACTGCTAGCCCCGCCTATGGGGTCGCCAACCGCCCCTTATTGAGCCCAGAGGAAAAGATAACGAGGGTAAAATCCGTCAATGATATTGCTCTTTTTATAGATTTTTTCTCGTTTTACTCGTCTAATCACTTAAGTAATGGAATGAGCCGTGATCAAACTTATGCTCATGCTATAGCGCCCCTAAAAGGTAAAAAAATAACGAGCCTGGTTCAGCCAAAACAGTTCGTCGGTTTAGTTGAAGACGATCATTTCATTGAGCCGACCATTCCTGCATATCCCCACCCGATTGAACGAGATCGCTGGGTTTCTCAAAGTAGTCCATTTCTTCGATTCATGGAAGAAAGGCAACTTCCGATAGCTTGTAGTATTTCTGGAAACACAAACATTCACCTTTGGGGATTGGTGGATGTTTCTTCTCCTTTAAGCCCACACGAGATTAGAATATATCTATTTGCGCTTTGGGCTACGCTTGTGGGTGATGGCGGGCATTCGTTGCAGGAAATCTTGTCTTCAGCAAAAGAGGTAAGCCAATATTTATCGACTCAACCCCTATCTAAAAATGCGTCATGGCCTCGGCCAGAGTTTATTCAGGCATTAAGTGAGGCAACACAAAGTATCGCCCCGATTGGCAATGGAATTGGACACTACCATCATGATTTTTTTTCACACTTTGATCATGATCGCTGGTTTCAAGAAATACGAAAGGAAGCCCAGGACGAGTTCAAAGACTTTTGGGCACAGCATTGTGCTGAGACTCCCAGCACCCCCTAGATTGAACTATTTCTCAGATGGTAGTGGAAATTTTCGAAGCAGATCCCCGTCTTGGTTATACATTTGCACTTCCCATTCCGACTCTGAAGATTCAACAAGTCCTACAAATCCAAATGAAATATTTTCTACACTTTCTTTAATCGCTCTATTCCCAATATAATTAGACTTGAATATAGCTGCAATTGGAGGGTCAAGCATTGTTCCGCCCGTACCTGCAATAACTTGAGAAGGGAGGCCATCATGGAAAACAAAAGACCTAAATACATGCTGGTGCCCGGAAATCACTAAATTTGCGACTATTTGGCTAGATTGATAGCTTTTTTGTAAAACCTCATTCTGGTACCCTAGGGTCCAAATTGGCTGATGAAGGAGTAACCACACGGGTTTAATTGCGCTACTCTTTATTTTCTTGAATTGTGCCAAATACTTATCAAACTGATTCTCCCCGTCAATCGGGACTTCAATTGAGGCAGAATCAACAACAAAAGCCTCAACATCTCCTAAGTCTACGCCAAACGGAAGTTGACCTTTATTTTCACACAGATCCTCAAATGCATACGCACTCAATAATCTTGACCATCCTTGCCCTCCTCGCGAACAAAGTTCATGATTCCCTCTCACAAATATCCAAGGGACTGTGCTAAGGAGTTCGCTAGCAGGTAAGAAGAAATCTTTTTCCCAGGTTTCCCAATTGTCCCCATACGGAGAGCCTTCACAGTCCTTACGTTCTTCAGGGCAAGGAGACTCCCTATAGAAATAATCCCCCACATGAATTACAAGGTCAGGTTGCCATTTCGCAGCCGACTGTGCAATTTTCGAAAACGGCCATTGATTCACGTTATTACAAGACTGTATCCGGTCTCCGTTGATTCGACACCCAGAATCACCAAAAACTGCTATTTTCCTAATCTTTTTTTTTAAAATGGGCAGGCTCTGCTCCCCTACCTTCACCTTTTGGGCACCTCTGAAAAACGAGGCCTCACAGACAGTCATCGGAAATGCGGGCGAAGGCGCCGCACGTACTTCCATATTTTTACTTACCCCATCGATTTCTATTTTTGGACACTCTTTTGCGTCAGTGATTCTTCTCGCTAGATTCACTGAACCTCTTCCTAAAACAACCCAAGAATTTTGATGTTCTTCTCTCATCTCTTTTCCGTCAGAAGGATCTAGAAAAATTTTGCTTTTTGTACAGGAAATTAATAACAATATCCAAATAATAATAAAATTGTTTTGAAGTGCACCTCTGTTAGATTTTTTCATACCCCACCCCAGATGACTGCGATTGAACGATGAGTCATTCCTATGCTCCACGAAATAGAGAAGATTAAAACAGCAACCAGAAGCTCCCTGGTACCTACTTAACTTTCCATCTTTCGATCGAAATGACCTTTAGGTTCAACAGAAATCATCCGTGCTCCCTCATAATACGGCATCTCCCGCTCATTGAGTATCTGATACAGCTGCCTCTTAGATTTTTTCCCAGGAAAAAGCCAATCATCGATTGCAGATGCCTTCAAAAAAATGGGACTTCGACTGTGCCCAGCTGCCATCACTTCCGGGGCAGCCTGTGTCGTAATCAGAGCAAAAGAATGCATGAATAATTGGCCTTTTTCGTCATTAGAGTGAGCGTAAAGACAAGGAGCGAAAATAGTCTCAAACTCTCGCGGCTTAAAGCAAAGAACGACATTCTGAATCTTTTCGTCCTTCTCTAATTTTCGTCTTTCAAAATCATGAAGATTCACATTTTCAAAAAATTTTTGAACTAAAAGGATCCCGTGGCGTTTTCCAAAGCTAAATTGCCAAGGAAATTTTTCGAGATGATCCTCCCGTGCGTTATAAGCACCACTGAACTTGCGATCAAACGACTCGGGCTGGCCTTCTGGCCGCATTAAATAGCGAGCAGGAACCACCCACCGCTCTCCCGTCTGACCTCCGTAACATTCCGAACCGATCATCAAAGGTGTAAAATTCTTCGCGTAAATTCTAGATTCAGCCTCTATTCGCTTTTCAGAAGACTCTGAATCCCTTATTCTTCCCAGTGCCTTAAGCCTTGCCCCCACTCGATCGATCTGCCTCAGGCATATTTCCTGCTCCTGGATAGAAGACTTTGTATTGCGCTCGATCAGTTTTCCTTCAACAATCGAAAGGCGCCGTTGATACACTTCAAGTTGGCTCTCCTCTTCTTGAACGCGCTGGCACTTTGAGATTCGAATCCATTCCTCAATTCTACGCTCCTCAGCAATCTCTGGATTTATAAAATTGTCTTCAAAAGATTTTGTAACTTTGAACTCAAATCCTTCTTCAGCTTTACGGCGGAAGCCATCTTCAATCCGTTCAAAATCGACTCTTGCACCGAAATTTTGTTGGTATTTTTTCAATCTTTGTTCGACTATTGCAGAATAACACATGAACTCAATTCTACTCCCGATTCTCTGAAAATTACAAATTTCCTATAGCAAATTACATTTACTTAGATCTGGAACGAGCCAAAGATTTAGGCGCTACAGGATTTATAGCAAAGCCATTTCAAATCAGCGAGCTCCTCTCGCTCATTCAATAAAATACTTTCTTTCGACAGTCCTGACTAGACACTCCATACATCAGCACTGCCACCAACCCCACAGCAGAAAAAACAGCAAAGTCTCCATGGATCATTGTTAAAAGATGCCCCCAATACTCATGCCCATTTGCCTTTGAAAAAGGATAAGTGCCCTGCCAATAGCCCCACATCAATTGCAAAGACGCCCAGGCACAAATAGCCGACAACAGCTGAAGAATTCGGCTGTACCGAGTAGAAAGCTCACTCATCAATATCCCTAATATAAAAATAAACACAGGTGCCAGTTCAATGAAACCTCGATGGCCAAACCCGTCCCCCAACGTCCAAGTCCACCAAAATCCGTAGAGTAATGCATTAAACAAAATGACCCCTGCAAAAGCAAGAGACGGTAATCTTACTGTCTGAGTCATCACTCCGAAAGAAAGAATCATGAATAAAATAGGAAAGTAGGTAAAGACTCCGCGATCATAGGAGAACAGTACCGATAAAACCATGGGACGGGCCCACAGAAACCCCTCATTTCCATAACTACTCATGGTCACTCTTCCTGTACAATAGTAATTGTATGCCAACTGGAGAGCTAATGCAGCCGACATAGCAAATAAATTCGACAGAAGTAGCTCGAAAATATTTATATTTTTTGACTTTTTTGACTTTAAATAAATTAAACAAAAAAAATAGAAGGCGACCAAAAACACATTCGTATTTCTGATTAAAATTAAAAATAAAATTGTAGTGCTTGATATTAACTTATTCCTATCTTCTGTTTTTTCAAAGTTAACTTTTCTGTACTCACTACAAAATAGAGACCCAAGAATACTGACTCCCAGTGCCGAATAGATATGAGTAAAGCAAGAATCAAAAACTGCATAATGAAAGAGCCCTGTTCCAAAAACCCCGAATATAAGAGTAGACTGAATCAAACTCGAATAGACAGAAAATGACATAAGCACCTTGGCAATGATCAATAAAATGAGAATAAGAGCTATCATTCCAAGAAATTGATTCATGTTTTGTTCACCCCTACTAATTAGAGGTTCATAAGGTGCAAACTTCACAAGTGGAGCCATAAAAGGTAATCGCAACAATGCCAAACCGGGAGGGTATTTATTTTGACATTTTTTTGTCTTCAAGTTGGGATCTGAGATGGCCCCACGAATCTCGACTGTACCAGGATAACGGGTCTGGAAATCACAAAAATTCAAATCCAAATTTAAAATTGCCCTAGTCCAAAGGTGGTACCCAACTCCATCTGATCTTATAGACGGCCCAGTTCTCTTATAAGGATGAAGTAGGGAACAAAATGCCAAAAGAATGATAAACACCGCCAGGGCTGGCCATTTACGGAGAAAACAAACCATTGAGCTCACAGCTTTCTGCTTCCCCAACTTTCTAGACAGTCATTTTAGGTGCTTGAGAGAAAATATGAGAATTATTTTTGTTAATCATTTCTTCCAGTGACAGCCCCATCTCATCGTGCTGAGAGAGATCCAGCCCTAAAAGTTCATCTACACTAGAAACCCGAAAGGGGGTCATTTGATCCACAAACCAATACAATCCATAGGAAAGAACAACAACCCCCACCGTAACCGAAACAAGGGTGATTAAGTGCGCAAAAAACACATGGGTGTTTCCAGTCAAGAGGCCTACATCCTTAGCGAAGATACTCGTTAGAAACATTCCAGTCATGCCGCCCACACCATGACAAGGAAACACATCGAGTGTATCATCCAGGTTGGTGCGCGACCTCCAATGAACTGCGAGGTGACTCCCTAAGGCTCCAATAACCCCAATGAAAATGCTTGCTCCTATTGAGACAAACCCAGCCCCGGGAGTGATGGCAACTAGTCCAACAACAGCTCCAACACAAGCGCCAATGGCCGATGGTTTTTTGCCCCGTAGTCCGTCCAATAAAAGCCAAACCAGCATTGCAGATGCAGAAGCAAAATGAGTCGTTGCGAAGGCCAGCGCACTCAGTCCATTCGAGGCTAACGAAGACCCTGAGTTAAACCCAAACCATCCAAACCAAAGCAAGCCCGTCCCTAGCAGAACATAAGGAATGTTCGCAGGCGCATGGGACAATTCCGAAAGTCCATTCTTAGTTCGAGACCCAAGAAAGTAGGCTCCTACCAAAGCGGCCAATCCTGCCGACATGTGAACCACGGTCCCACCTGCAAAATCCAGAACTCCTAATTTATGTAGAATGCCATCTGGGTGCCAAGTCATATGGGCTAACGGTGAATAGATAAATACTTCAAAAAATAAAACAAAAAGAACGTATGACTTAAAACTAACCCGCTCTGCAAATGAGCCCGTAATGAGAGCAGGAGTAATAATTGCAAATTTTAATTGAAAAATAGCAAATAAAATAAACGGAATTGTTGGCGACAAAACCTTATGGCTGAGTTCACCCACATTTCTGAACATAAAGAATGTCAATGGGTTCCCAATAACCCCCCCCAAGCTGTCCCCAAAAGCCAAGCTAAATCCTACAAAATACCAAAGAACAGAGACAACGCCCATGCAAATGTAACTTTGCAACATCGTAGAGACCACATTCTTAGGTCTCACCATGCCGCCGTAAAAAAAAGATAATCCAGGAGTCATGAGTAAAACTAAAGCAGATGAGGTTAAAAGCCATGCTGTATCCGCGCTAGAAATGGGCCCCCCAACCGTTCCAATTTCATCGCAAAAAGCAAAGTTTCCTTGAATAAAAACAAAAAAAGCAAGAAAAATGGAACAGACTAGTTTCATAGCAGGAAGCTCCTTAAAATTTAAAGGGTACCGAAACTGATCTCATTTAATAGAACTCATACGATCTACCGAGGAGTAAAATTTCTTTACCCCTAAATCTTCCCTTTTAAGGCCCCTTTTTTCAAGCCCGCCCCAGTAAATTTCTGAACTCTACAACTGGGCCGTTGAGTCTAAATGATGCTCAGATTGATTCCCATTCGAGTGTTTTAAAGGATTCACCTGAACACTCGCTACAGTAGCAACCAGCATCATGGCAACATCATAAGGGTTCGCATTCGCCCCGGGGCGCCTGTCTTCAAAGTATCCGTATCCTTTTTCTGCGACGGCACGCGGAATTCGAATCGAGCACCCCCGGTTAGCTACCCCAGAACGAAACTCGTTGATACTGCAAGTTTCATGATGCCCTGTCAGACGCTCGTGATTATTCGCACCATACCTTGCAATGTGCTCAGAATGACGATGACTGAGACGCTCGATTGCCTCTTGAATGGCCTTCATCCCGCTCTTAGGATCACGAGTTTCCTTTGTAGAAAAATTTGTATGCATTCCAGCACCGTTCCAATCACCCTTGACAGGTTTTACATCAAAGGAAACCTGTACCCCGTGCTTTTCCGCCACTAAACAGAGTAGATACCGAGCAATCCAGGTTTCATCTGCCGCCTTCAAAATAGACGTATCTTCTTTAGCACCGCGGTAGCCTATCTGAAACTCCCATTGTCCCGGCATGACTTCAGCATTGGTTCCATAAGCCAAAAGCCCCGCATTGACGCAAACCTCAAGATGCTCCTCGACAATTTCACGACCGAAAGCGACATTCGAACCAATCGAGCAATAGAAGGGTCCTTGAGGCTCCGGAAATCCACTCAATGGCCAACCCAAAGGTCGACCGTCTTTGAAAAAAGTATATTCCTGCTCATATCCTCCCCACGCTTCTAAAGTGCCACCGCCAGCCTCCAATACCCGCCTCAATTCTGAACGTGAATTCGTTGCATGGGGTTTATTGTCTGGGGTAAAAACCTCACACATGACCAGGTAATGACCTTCTCCCCGAACAGAATCTGGATAGAAGCAAACAGGGCGGAGACTCAAATCAGAATCATGCCCAGTCGCTTGAAAGGTCGAGGAGCCATCAAAACCCCATTCCTCGAAGGTAGCTAAATCTACCGGACCGTAACTCGGCAAAACTTTAACTTTCGATCGCAAACGCTGAGTGGGTTGTGCGCCGTCTAACCAAATATAATCTGCCTTAACAAATTTGAGTTCATGAGCCACCATAACTATACTTCCCCCTCATTGAGAGTCAGGCTTTAAAGCATTTTCCTGATACTCTCTAGCATTGATAGGGCGTTCAAGAAAATGTATTCGTCATTGAAATTTTGAGAAATTTTGAAGAATCGAAAAATCCTGATTATTTTAATCAAACTTAGTCTACGATAAGATTGCTAGATGAAGACCGTCCGGTTTAGGGTATTTTCAAAGTTCTGGCCTATTAGAAAGTTTTTAAAAATTACTCACAGGACCATAAAAAAAGTTCAGAATTTTACACATAAATAGATGTAAATTAAATACATTTTTGTGCCCACAACTTCAGTCCGGTAGGCTCATAGAGATCTGCACTTTGTAGGATGGGGTTCAGGAGCTTTTGGACGTTTCCTCGAGTAAATTTAAACCTATTGAAAGCTGTCATCACTACTTCTGCTGGTTTTCCAGAAAATATCACCCCACTGAACCAAACATTGGTATCGATACAAACTTTAAGCATGAAAGTTTTACTTTCGGCCTTCACGCACGATGCGTTCAACGTCTGCTTCGTTCAACTTCATCTTCTTGGCGACTTGGTTACCTTCTTTCCTGATGGTAACCAAGTCGCGATTAGCTAATTACCCTAGCAGTTCTCATACGATCTCCGTTATTAACCACTCATAACATATCATAACAAAAACTGTTGCTGCTGTGTGGGTGCATAACCTGGTCGAGCGTGTTCGGGTGAGTATTGGACTTTATTGAAAATCATGGCGGAGAGACAGGGATTCGAACCCTGGTTAGGCTTTCACCTAAACACGCTTTCGAGGCGTGCGCCTTCAGCCACTCGGCCATCTCTCCACATGAAATAACGGTTCAACACCAGCCATTAGCACAAGGCGGCTACCACCGTCTAGACGACAAATAACATAGAATTGACGCAATCTCACAAATCCGCTAGGGTACGTTAGTGTCAATCCTCGTTACCGCTCATCTTTTAAGCAAATCCTTTGCAGCTCGTCCTCTTTTTTCTGGTCTCACTTTTACCATTGAGTCAGGGGATCGAATTGGACTCATCGGCCCCAATGGGGCTGGGAAGTCGACTCTTCTCAGGATTATTGCCTCCCAGATATCACCCGATGATGGATCTCTCTCCTTTCAGAGAGGATTTAAAATCGGCTTTTTGGAACAAGTACCTCAATTTGAGTCAGACGCAAGCATTCATTCCACCATTATGGAAGGCACCGATGATCCCTACGACTGGGAGAATATGGCAGCCGCGGAAGAATATATTGCGAAGCTAGAACTAGATCGCTTTGCTCCAGAAACTCTCATTACAAAGCTCTCCGGCGGATGGAGAAAGAGAGTGGCACTCGGGCGAGAACTACTCCGGAAGCCTGACCTCTTGCTCTTGGATGAACCCACAAATCATCTTGATGTAGAAAGCATTCTTTGGCTGGAAGACTTCCTAGCCAAAGCTCCCTATGCCACTGTGACCATTACCCACGACCGCCTTTTCCTACAGCGGGTTTCTACTCGAATCTTAGAATTAGACAGGAGAAATGCAGGGGGACTGCTCAATATTCAAGGGGACTATTCGAACTACTTAGAAGTCAAAGATCAAATGATGCAGGCCCAGGAACGGCGTGAAGTGATTCTTAAGAACACCTTACGAAGAGAAACTGAATGGCTGCGCCGGGGAGCAAAAGCAAGGACGACTAAGCAGGAAGCTCGAATTCAGCGGCATGGCAAACTCGAAAGTGAAGTAGGCGAACTCTCCACTCGAAATCAAGTCCGTTCAGTCAAGATTGACTTCCAGTCCGCAGATCGAAATCCAAAAAAACTGATCGAAGCCAAAAATATTTCGAAAACTTATGGGGATAAAAAAATATTTTCCCAGCTCGACCTTTTGGTCACTCCTGGAACTCGAATCGGGCTTTTGGGGCCTAATGGCTCGGGTAAGTCGACCCTCATTCGTGTTTTGCTGGGAGCAGAAGAAACAGATACAGGGTTGATTACCCGTTCTGAGCATCTTTCAGTTGCCTACTTTGACCAGGCCCGCGACACACTGGATCCTGCACTCAGCGTCATGAAAACTCTCTGCCCTAATGGGGATTATGTAGATTACCGAGGTTCACGAGTCCATATCCGAGGCTATCTGGATAAATTTCTTTTTTCTCAAGGCCAAATGGACATGGCCGTTGGCAAACTTTCGGGTGGAGAACAAAGCCGCCTCCTCCTCGCACGATTGATGCTCACCGAAGCGAATCTGCTGGTACTGGATGAACCCACCAATGATTTAGATATGGCTACTCTCAGCATTCTAGAAGAGTGCTTAGTCGAGTTCAATGGCGCTGTCCTGTTGGTCACCCATGATCGATACTTTTTGGATCAAGTTGCCAATAAAATTGTCGCTTTTGCACCCGACTCCGATAACAAAGGTCTCGTCTCTTTTTCTAGTTTTGAGCAGTGGGAAGTTTGGCACGCCGAAGAAGAGAAGGCTAAAATCCAAAAGGTCAGGCAAAAAGGGTCCGCGAACGACCCTTCAAAGGGCCCGCATAAAAAGAGAAAACTCACTTTTAAAGAACAACGCGAACTAGAAACCATGGAAGAAAAAATTCATTCGATCGAAGCGACCCTAGTTAGTTTAACTCAAGAAAGCACCAAGCCCGAGAATATGAGTAACTCTACACAGCTTGCACGCCTCAGTGCCGCAATGAATCAAGCCCAAACAGAAATCAATCAGCTTTATAGCCGTTGGTCAGAACTCGAAAATAAAACTAACTAAACAGCAACTGAACGGCTTCATCCGGAGAAATCTTACCCCCTGCAACGGCCCGCAAAATAGTCAGACGAGCTTCGACTAAGTTCATGTCAACTGAATGTGTTGAATCCTGATTTTCTAGCGGTGGGAGTACCTCCAAAGTAGGCGAGGATGACCTTGGGCTTGCGGCTGGGGACTGCCCCATAGAATGCCCCGCCATAAGCGTCGCAATTCTTATCCTAAAAGACGGAGGGAGGCATTTCTCAAACTCCTCCATCTCTTGGCGTACATCATGACCAGCCATCATATTGTGCATGAGGGTCTGCATACGGCCTAATTGGTCCACAGGAAGTTGCTGAACCAGCTGAGAAAGTTCCATGAGCAATTTTGGGTCCATGGTACTTGGGTCAAACGGCGGTAGTCCAAACGGGGATGATGAATTCATAATGGAAGCAATATGCAATAAACAGAGGAATTTTGTCTAGAGCAGCTCTCAGAATCCCCGAATTTTTAAAATGTAGCCGGTCTCTCCCCCAACAGATCCAAGCAGGAATGACAAATGCGGGAATACCTAAAATAAGTGAGCTTCGAAGAGTCGGGTGAAGAACCATAAATCCCAAACAAAAAGCCTGAAGAACGAATGAAAGCCAACTCAAGTACGGAAAACCAGGCATTGCATAGGCTAAAGAAGAAACCGATTGACCTTTTTTTTTCATTTCCTGCCGCAACCGAATCTGACACCAAGTGATAGAAATCCAACAAATTGCCCCGGTAAAGCCCGAAACACTGAGAAGCCAGGTGTAAAAAGTAGAGTTTTCGAAAAAAATATAGAGAGGTAAAAACGCCCAACTCACCCCAATCGTGAGCCAGGTAGCAAACGCAGGAACCCCATGGGCATTCACTTTCCCTAACCAAGCGGGTGCTAAACCCTCTTTGCCAAGCCCATAGAGGGTCCGAGCAGCACCATAAAGCCCAATGTTAGCACAACTCAATGCAGCACTGACAATGACGACCTGAAGAAAGGTGGCGAAAGTGCCGAAGCCATAGCTCGAAAGGGCTTGCACAAATACGGATTGTTCTCCCTTTGCCTGATGCCAGGGAAATATCATCACCAATAAAGACAACGGGAGAACATAGAGGATAAGAGTTCGCATTGCGACGTTGCGGGCAGCACGAGGAATGTTCTTTTCAGGGTTCCGAGTTTCTGCAGAAGAAAGCGCAATCAGCTCAGTCCCCTGAAAGTTGACCAGAACCAACACCATCGTCACTAAAAGCGCAAGAGTTCCCCCAGTGGGTGCTCCACTAGACAAACTATTCACCCTAGAACCCGGCGGCAGAACCGGGGGCTCCTGTCCAAAATGATTCAAAATATAAACCGCAACTCCAGAAAACAAGATCATTGTACCGATTTTAAGGAGAGCAAGGGTGGATTCGATTACAGCAAAATGACGAATATTGAGAAGATTAATGACTGTAATAAAAGCTGCAAACAGTGAAGCCCAAAGAATGACTGATACCTGAGGGAAAAATTGATGAAGAATCATCCCACCTGCAATCATTTCACTTGGAATAAAAGCACACCAATTAAACCAATAAGACCAACCCATTCCAGCAGCCCACGGTCGGCCCATGAGTTCCCTAGTCTGAGAAACAAAACTCCCCTCGCGAGCCATTCCCACGCAGAGCTCCCCCATTGCCATAGCAACAAGCCAAGCAATCATTCCTCCCACTAAAAATGCAAAAATTGCGAACGGCCCATTCTCAGCAAGAAGGGTCCCCACCCCAATAAAGTAAGCAGAGCCAATAACCCCCCCTAGAGAGATCAGTTGAATTTGCAACGGCCCGAGATTTCTGGTTAGCATCATTCCCCCCCATACAGTTCCTTCCAAGCCTGGAAGGTATTTGTGTGTACCCGAACTATTTTAGAAATATCTGAAGTGTAACCTCCCGCAAGTACCCATGAGATGGGAATATGATTTTCCTTGGAAAACTGAAATACCCGTCGATCTCGCTCGAGGAGGTCTTCATGATTCAATTGAAGAGGTGAATACGGATCTTCAAAATAAGGATCGGCTCCTGCTTGATAGATCAAGAGATCTGGTCTTTGCTCCAGCAATTGAGGCAAACTCTCTTCCATGATTTTTAGAAGTTGAGGTCGATCGCACCCATCTGGCAGGGCCGCAGACCGATGGTTGGTTCCATCTTGATGCCTTTTGGTAGAAACATCCCGATAAGCCGTATTGTCCCAGTAGTCATTTCCGTAAATGGATAAAACTTGAATCCAAGGCCGATCTACTACTAACTGAGCAGTCCCGTTCCCATAATGAAGGTCCATATCCAGAATCGCAGCAGTCTGAATCTGCCCCGCAGCTCGCATCGCTTCTAGCGCAATAACTAAACCATTAAACGTGCAAAACCCTTCTCCTCTTTTATGATGAGAATGATGAAATCCACTCGCCAATGCGGCCGAATAGCCTGTAGCCAATGCCTCTTGGGCAGAGGCGAGAACACCCCCATTTGTAAGTAAAACGGACGAATAGAGCTCGGGACTCCACGGAAATTTTTGTGACTCAGCTAAGATTCGGGGTTCTCCCATTTGAATGGCCCTTAAATATTCCAAGGAATGAACCCGCAAAATATCGTTCTCGTTCACAGGTAACGGACGGACCAGTTGAACGTAGGATTGAGAGCGAAGAAATTCCGCGACTGCTGCAAACTTACCTATGGGCATCTGATGATTGCCAATGGGTGCTGCAAAGCCAGGATGATAGAAAGTTTTTATCATAAAGAACCCCCCTTTTTAGACTGCCCCCAACGGACTCAGTAGCCGCACAGGCACCCCATCGTCCGCCAAATCAGGCTCTACTAAATCAGACGAATAGGAAGTGCGAACCTGCTCCCATAATGACGCCATATCTTGTTTGCGGAAGCAGGCCCCGTACATATGGTAGAGGGCTGACACGATCCTTTTAACCTCAGCCCTGCTGATTTCACGTTCAGTTTCACGCCCCACCCGCCGGATGACCAAGTGCAAAGGCAAAGGACACGGACCTCCGTCAGCATCGATGACCTGAGGACTTCTAAAGTCCGGCTGAAAGTATTGGACCTGGGAAGGATTCACCATTAAAAATCCAGCTCGTTCATAAGATTTGAGCCTGAGAATTCGACTGGGTGAAGCCGGATCCAAGGGTTCCATTTCAGCCACGAGTGTAATCGGGGACTGATCAGACAGACCGGCAGCCACTAAGGTCGATCGAGCTTTTTGAATAGGCCACGCTCGGAGCCACCCGACCAATCCTTTTCCACGGTAGGCTGGGTCAATCAGGGCGTGAGATAAATGAACGATGGCCTCAGGGGACTTAGAGCTCACAATAGCCGTATGGTCTCTCGCTGCTACAAATACCCCTTTGGCAAGGACTGCAATCATTTCATAACCGAGCGAAAATCCGGATACCATTTTTGAAGGATCCACTTGGAGCCGACGACAGATGACATCCCGCTGCTCCATTTCACCTTTTTCACCAAATTCCTTCCAAAAATTTGAATAAACCTGCTCAAAAAGGAGATCCTCTGGCGAAGAAATACGTGAAGCTTCAAACCCATGCCAGTTGAAAGCAGCGGATGGATGATCCCCCGGGGCCAAATCAGACAGAATATGCGCCACACTCGCCATCTGTTTAACCTAGGACCGGTCCCAAAGAGTATCGAGAACCCGACTGACTCCACTCATCAATTCATCAATTTCTGATTTTTCGATCGTCAAAGGAGGAGCAAGAGCAAGAATATCTCGAATCCCTCGTACAACGATTCCCTCTTCGCGAGCCATTTTCATCGCTTTCGGCCCAAGAGGATTTTTTGGTGAAAGCATGGATTTTCCGCCCCGCGGCAAAAGCTCCAATGCGCCGATCAACCCGAATCCACGAGCCTCTCCTACTGCCGGATGCCCTTTAAATTCGTTCAATTTCTTCTGAAAATAAGGCCCTGTCACATCTCGAGTCCGTGGAATTAACTTCTCATTCTCTAGAATATCTAAATTTGCGAGGCCCGCCGCACAGGCAGTCGGATGACCACTATAAGTGGATCCATGGGCCAGATAACCCCCTTGATTTAAAGTTTCTACAATTTCTTTGCTTACTAGCGTAGCTCCAAGTGGAATATATCCGCTGGTAATTCCTTTGGCCGCAGTTAAGAGATCGGGGTCAAGATTCCAAAGCTCAGAGCCAAACCAAGCTCCCAATCGACCAAATCCAGAAATCACTTCATCAGAAACATAAAGAATCGAATAGTCTCTGCAAAGCTGGCGTAAGGCCATCAAATAACCTTCTGGAGGCACAATCACTCCACCTGCTCCCTGGACGGGCTCAGCAAAAAGAGCTGCAATGGTGTGAGCTCCTTCTTTTTTTATTACCTTTTCTGTTTCTGCCACACACCATTGTCCATACTCAACCGGGCCCAACTGGGTATTTGCACCATAGTGATAAGGCCCAGGCACTTGAAGGAATCCGGGAAGTGGCAAATCAAAGGGAGTTTGACAACTGGGGAGCTGGGTCATGCTTGTCGTTGCTAAGGTAACCCCATGATATCCGCAGGTCAAAGTGAGAATTTTCGTTTTCGAAGGGGTCCCTTTCAACTTCTGATAGCCGCGAATGAGTTTAAGTGCGGTCTCATTAGCCTCAGATCCAGAATTGCTAAAAAAAGCGTGTGTCAGTCTGTCTGGAGCCAGCTGAGTGACCCGATCCGCTAACAGAATGGCTGGCTCAGTAGTCGTATTAAAGAAAGAGGGATAATAGGCCAACTGACTCATTTGCTTATAAACTGCGTCAATAATTTCTCGCCGCCCATGCCCAACATTCACACACCAAAGGCCTGCAAGGCCGTCGAGAAGAGTACGACCTTTCTCGTCTTTGATATAAACGCCCTTAGCTGATTCAATGACATGGGTGCCTTCTCGATACATTTCCTCATGGTGGGTAAACGGATGAAGATGGTGCTTTTGGTCGAGTCTCATTAAGTTTTCGTAATTCATGACATTCCCTCCAATAATTACCCCCTGTCATGATCCTGATTCAAGATTGCGTCAAGTAGAGGTTTTAAGAAAATAATTTAGGTAGGTGGCAAGCCCACCGAAAGCTTGACTGCTGCATATTCTGGATGAGCAGAACCCGACAGGGTTCGTATCACTAATGGGGGCTCCACCCAAGTTTGATCCCTAAAATTCGCAGGCAGGTGATCTGAACGGCTCATTGCAAAAACAGAAAGAAGGGGAGGATCCCCTTCTTTAAACTGGATAGGCCTCTTCCGAATGATCGTCAACTCGGCCTCTTTTGCGGCACTCTCGACCCGCTTGGCCTGGGCCTCTGGCAAAATCGGAAAAATACAGGCAAAGACTCCACCCCAGTTCAAATGTTGGGATGCAATCTGACAATAATCGGCAATCGTCCCTCTCACTTCGAATCGACAAGCCACCTTTTGCGGGTGATCTCCATGAATCCCGGCACCCAAAGGAAAGTAAGGCGGGCTTCCCAAAATGAGATCAAATTTTTCATCTCCCCTTAGAAGTCCCGGATCCCTAAAGTCGCCGTGGCGAATTTCATATCGATGCTCAAGCCCGTTGAAACGCGCGGACTTCCTTGCGAGCCGAACACTGATATCCTGAGCTTCTATGGTCACAAGTCTCGCGCCTTGAAGGCGCCAAGCGGAAACCATTCCTACGGTACCCATTCCACTACCCAAATCCAGAACTGTCGTCGCACTTGGGCACCAGGAAGTGCCATACCAAGCTGTCAAAATATCGTCCGTTGAAAAACGATGTCCTTTTTTGAGCTGGAATATTCTGTAGTGCCCGCAAAGAGCATCCAGACTCTCGTCAGGGCCCGTGTCCAATTTGGGCAAGGATTGCTCCGGTATCTGTGCTCCGGGTTTTGCCCAGCCCTTAAAGTAGGGACTTTTATTCCACTGATCATCCATAGAGTGCTCCAGATTGAGTGTTCATTTTCTTTTTATTTGAGATCCAATTCAGGACCCAAATCTCTTCGACCTTCCTCAACGGCTAAAGTGGTTTTAGCCGAAGGCTCAAGACGACTATTAAGCGCCACTCTTTCATCAAATACGAAGCAATCCCCCCGATAATGGCTCCCTCCGCACTCTTCGAAATACTTAAGAATACCCCCATCGAGCTGATAGACGTCTTGAAACCCCAGCTTCATGGCAGCTACAGAAGCCTTCTCACAGCGTATTCCACCGGTACAAAACATCACCAGGGGCCTCAGTTTGCGGTCATCAGGCAATGCACTGAGTTTCTTAGTAAAATTCCTAAAGTGCCTCAACCCAAGACTCTGTGCCTTTTCAAAAGTTCCAAACTGAATTTCATAGTCATTCCGAGTATCTAGAAACTCAAAATCTCGATTCTCGTCCAGCCACTGTTTGAGTTCTAAAGGCGAAATTTTACTACCACTCAACTGGGCTGGCTTGATATCTGAATCCCCCAAAGGAATAATTTCCTTCTTTAACTTAATCAGAAGTTTTTGAAAGGGGATCTCTTCCGAATAACTTTCTTTATAAACAAGGCCCTGCCCCATCGGATGGGACCCCAAAAAAGACTGAAATTCTCTCACATTCGCATCAAGACCCGCCAATGCACCGTTCAACCCCTCACCACTCAGAAGCACAGAACCCTTCAATCCAAGGCGCTCGCCCTGCTCCCTCAATAGCTCCCGCAAGTCGGGTAGATCTGTCAAATCGATGAATTTATAAAAAGCGATGTTTAAAATGGGAGAAACTCTTAGCATAGTCTTAGGGCCTTATTATCACGCCTAGAGATGATCTGCTGCATCAAAAGCAATGCTTTGTGCTAATATCCTACAAGGGGACCCACTATGAGACTCGCCACAAGAACTGGAAATCTTAATTCTCGCGTATTGAACTACACCGTATTAGTTGCAGGACTTGGATACTTCGTTGATATTTATGATTTGCTCTTATTCGGTATCGTTCGTATCGCAAGCCTCAAGGGATTAGGAGTGCCTGAGCAGGAGTTTCTGAGCGTAGGCATTTATTTAGTTAATTTTCAAATGGCAGGAATGCTGATTGGAGGTATCCTCTGGGGAATTATTGGCGATAAAAAAGGCCGAGTCTCAGTTTTGTTTGGATCTATCCTCATTTATTCCATGGCAAACGTGCTGAATGGATTCGTTACATCTGTAAATATGTATGCGTTTTTGAGATTTATAGCAGGAGTTGGATTAGCAGGCGAACTCGGGGCTGCAATCACTCTAGTGAGCGAAACCCTAAACAAGGAACTTCGGGGCTATGGGACAGCACTCGTGGGAGGTATTGGC
>JANNCA010000335.1:0-6381 GCA_031386075.1 Oligoflexia bacterium | reverse complement strand
AAATTTATTATCCATAGTGTCACAACAGGTTCTTTGGATGGATACAATAGCCCGGTTAAAATTAAGCCTTTAACAATTTCAGAAGACAATTGAGAACTAGGACTTGTTCTCTTAATAACAGTATCATTGTACTTACCGGTTGGATTTGATTGCCTCATGATCTCAGTAGCACTTGAAAGCTCGTTATAAACTCTAGGGACATACCTCTCATCGCTACCAGAATTTTTATTGCTTGCATAAGTAATATTTTTCCTAGGAACCTTCAAAATAACCCCAGTAGGGGAGAAGGTCCTCACATCATCTATTCCTTCTTCAGAGTCTATTTCAATGAGAGAAGCCGGAATTCGTTTATAACTTAAGAATCTTTTTTGGTCTTGAAATGCAGTCTTGTACGAATTTGTTAAAGGCTTAATTTTAACCGGGCTATTGTATCCATCCAAAGAACCTGTTGTGACACTATGGATAATAAATTTAAATTTATCAGAATGGAATGAATTAGGGTCTGAAGGCGTCCAGTTTTCAACTTCATTTACATGAAAAGGATTCATTAGAGTTGCTAGTTTTTGACTTTCTGGAACCGTTTTTGGTGAATATTTACTCAATAACTCGAGAGCAAAGTACCTGATTTTTTTTTCTCTACTTGATAGATTTTGAAACAAATGAGCAACAATATTTTTTCGACTTTTTCCGTCAGATTGTTTATACAGGTAGTCGATTCCCTTTCGAACTACCGAAGCGATACTGCTCCCGCTTCCTGGAAAAGCTTTGATGAGCCCATCGATGGCCTTAGCTTCTTCTCCTATAAAAGATGGAGAATGCACAAATGCATCAATAATATTTTTTTTCAGGACAAAATTTTCAGATGTAATTTTTCTCAACTTAGAATGAGTTCCACGATTTCCTAAGTTTTCTCCTTTTAAGTACTCTTCGGATAAATTTGACTTAGTGTGTTCTAAAAGACCCAGGAAATACTTTGGATCTGAAATTTTATCATGATCATAAGATAACTTTGGTCGTATTTTTTTTAAATTTGACTCCACAACTTTTAGCTCTTTTTTGATTGCCCTATTTTTAAGGCAATCTAACTTACTAGGGTTACCGTCGCACGATGATCTTTGGATGCCAAACTTTTCGACGATATGCTGAATTTTGTACATAAAGTTAATACTGCTACCTTCTTCTGTTTGGTCAGTAGTTTTTAGTATATAGGCATAAGAACTTGAATAAGTGCAAACAATTGAAATAAAAGATAAATAAATTACATAAATACTTATACTTTTCATTTTATTAAATATTCCCCGTTTTAATATAATTTTTTATATTTATTTAATATATAAAGCAATAGGCGTGCCGCGCATAAATAAATTTAAGCTTAGTAATTTATACAACTAAATAACTAGACATTAAAAGTTAAGCCACTACCTCAACCCGCGTGACCAGAAAACTTTGAGCGATCCTGTAGTAGAGTTGCCTGACTTCACATGAACTAACGCCAGCTCGACATAAGAAAACTTAAGTTACTGAAATGCTTGACCTATTCAAGCCGACCCTTTAAGTAATTTAGTTGCCACACAAAAACACCTAAGTACAAATTCATTTATAATTATATTGACTTTTGAATAAAATATATATATCTATTTGGAAGTAAATTTATGAAACTAAATATTAAAATAAAATTTCTTACAATTTTGAGCTAATTTTTTCACAATGGTTTCTATAAAGTAATTATGATAAAAAAAATTTTGTTATCTCTAGTTCTTATTCTTTTCTCAAAATTAAGCTTTGCCAATAAGATCGATTCTTCTGGACAATATCTCCCTTATCCAGGAATTACGGTCGTAGCAAAAATCCGAGATAACAGCAAAAAAATGCTAGAAACCCTCTTTCGATCTCTCGCTCAAAACGAACTCCTTACCCAACACTTCGCCCTTCTTCCTCCAGAAAGCTACCACATGACGACCCTCAATCTTTTCACCGAAGAATGGGACGGGCAAGGAAAATGGAAATCATTTGTATCGACTTCCCTTCCATGGATTCGAAGACTCAATTTAAAAATTCAAGCCAACGCAATTGAATCCCAAGCAACCTTAGAAGAGTCCAGTGTAACAGGCGTCATTATGCTCAATCTCAAAATGGGCAGTCAACAAAAAGAAGTCCTCTATCGGCCCGCAAGAGAATTCGGCCTCATGAACCAAGTTCCAAGAACTTTTCACATCACCCTCGGGTATTTATTCAAAAAAATCAGCAGCAAGACTCTTGAACAGATTAAAACAGTAGTCAATCGAGCTGTAGTCCAGACGATGGTTTTCTATGGGGATACGATTCAATTTGATTCTCCAAAACTGAGCTCCTTCAGAGATATGACTGATTTTCAGCCATGGGATGGAGAAAAAAATCCATTTTAATTTCTTTAATTTTTAAAGCAGTTATTCTTATAAAAATCAATAAACTCCTCCTTAGCTCGCTGTCTTGCCTCTGAAAAATCTGGGTTGTCCCGAATAATATTAGAAAAAAAACTATCATAGTAACGACCAAACTCTTTATTTCTAGCTTGCCCTTCTACGCTTAAATCTTTCGAAATCTCAAACAAACTATTCAGAGTTTTTTGGGGTAACAAACTTTCTAATTTATTTTTTCTTACATATTTTGAAACAATTTTAGTCGCACTGAGTACCTCTTGAAGCGAATGCCCCCCATCAGAACACAAAGTAGACCACAGCGACAAGATGAAAAACCTAAGCTCTTGCGCACTCAATTCAACTCTTAGAGAAAACAGACTCCAGATGGCTATATTAGTCGTACCAGACACTCCGCATACTAGGGGAATATGCTGCTTAGAAACTCTCTTTGAGTAGGCTGTTTCTTGCCCATCAATGAATGTATTTACACCAGAATGAACCCAGGCACCGCTATCTTTAAGCACCAACGCCGGGACAATAAGAGTAGAAATTCCCAATTGATTAGATTCTTTACCTTTCAACTTTAAATTTGTTTTTTTACCTCTAGCTTTAGCGAACATAGAATCATAACAAATATTCTGCTCGATAAATAGTGAATCAAATACATTTTCAAAATATTTATTTCTCTTTAATCCATATAATTCTATAAAAAAATCCATCATTAGTAAAATTTTATTCTTATTTATCAGCTCATTTTTTAAATCTTCACTTTTTATATTTTGTTTTTGTGCCGAAGGAAAACGAGTAACATTTTCCTGATTTATCCAATTTTTTTTCAATTTTATGAAATTATCTTGCCCAATTTTGTCTTCTATTTTTTTAAATATTTTTTCAAATATTTCTTTGATATTTTTACCTTCATTATTTTGCTCCATAATAACAATATTATTAGCAAGAAAAGATTCATAAACAGCATTTAATTTAGTACTCTCACATGACTCGGAACAATTCATACTATTCGAAATGATCTCACCTAAATTGTCCAGTTCATCACCTTTTATCTTACGTATCACTTCATTGACATCTATTACGTGATTTTCTAAAGACTCCCAGATTATATCTTTTTTTTTTAAACTGAGTAACTGACTACCTATTAACCTCGAATAGAAACTAACTACACACTTTGGATCAACCTTTAACTTTTCAAAATCCCCCATCGATGTCCATGAAAGAAGTGACCTAAAAAATGAAGTCAAGTTCGATATTGAGCTATTTTCAGTCGGTTTCGTACAGCTTTGCATTTCTTCTTCAACTTGGCCCACCGTTGAGCCCAAAGCCAAACTAGCCTCGATCAAAATGATAAAAACCAAAAAAAATATCGTCTTAAATAAACTCATAATAAATTTTAGGTAATTCTCGTTTTAGGAAGCTTAACAATAAAACAGGTATTCGGTGAGGACGGGTCGACCCAAATCGAACCATGGTGACTTTGGATCATTTTGCTAACAATACTCAAACCAAGCCCAGTTCCTTTACCAGAAGGCTTTGTTGTAAAAAATGGGGAGAATAATTTATCTCTAATTTCTTTCTGAATTCCGGGACCGCTGTCGGTCACTTTGATCTCAATCTCAGAACCTCCATCTACTACATCCAGGCGAACCCACCGTTCCGACAAAAGACTGACAGCATCATTCGCATTATTGAGCAAATTGAGAATCACTTGATAGATTTGAGTCGCTCGACATTCGAAAACCAATTCTCCGTTGATCGGACTTACTTGAACAGTCACTGCATCGTCTTTTGACCCTGCTTTATAAATTTGAAAAACCTCTTCAATAATTTTATTTAGCGATGCTTTTTCAAACGGATCTCCAGCTCCATTGCGGGCCAGAAACTTAATTCCTCGAACAATTCCAGAAATTCTCTCGATAGTGCTTTCAATTTTTTGAAGCATTTTTTTAAAATCTACGGGGTCTAAATTGCCGAGGTCAATATCTCTAATTCCCTTTCGAGCGATGTACGAAATCACTGTCAAGGGATTATTCACTTCATGAACAATCCCTGAAGTCATTTCCCCAATAGCTGCGAGCTGAGTCGAATGAGTTTGAGCGCTCTGAACCTGAACTAATTCATTCGCAATTAAATCAACATCTCTGAATGCAGCTGAATGATATTGCTCAGTTTGAGCGAGATGTAAATAGACTTTAACTTTTGCTTCCAGCTCCTCGGGCACAAAAGGTTTGGCGATAAAATCGCAGACCCCTTCCAGAGTCACGCCCATGATCTTTAAATATCTAGAATCATCATCGACTCCAAGTACTTTTTGCTTCAAGTTCATGAGAACATCTGCCATGAAGTCATCCTTCTCAATATCTTAGAGCTCAGACTTTAAAGGATGACCTGATTATGACTGAAGTTCAAGAAAATGCTTTTAGAGCCTTGTAAGGGAACGGAATCGTCAATGAATTGAATTCCGCTGCAATCGAGCAATTCGCTCTTCCAAAGGAGGATGAGAGGCAAATAGTGCCATCAATCCCGTTGGGTGACTGGAAATCTTCAAAGTTTGAACCGACGGTTGAGCCGCAGGGTCGACAAACTCATATGTTTTACGCAATCTTTCAAGCGCCAGGATCATGTTCTCACGACCCGCTAAACGGGCGCCACCTGCGTCAGCTCTAAACTCTCTGTATCGAGAAAATAGAGCAATCACGATGGAACCTAAAAGCATGAAGACGACTTCCAGAACCATTTGAATTAAAAAACCAAAAAATGGGGTAGATCCACGCTGTTGGTCTCCACTCTCCCGCTCACCTCTCATACTTTGAGATATCGCAAAAGCAATTGCCCGTGCCAAAAACATAGCAAAAGCATTCACTACCCCCTGAAGGAGCGTCATCGTAACCATATCTCCATTGGAGATGTGGCTAATTTCATGAGCTAAAACTCCCTCGATCTCATTTTGATTCATTCTTCTCAAAAGGCCAGTGGAAACAGCCACAAGGGAATGAGACTGAGTGGGGCCCGTTGCAAAAGCATTCACTTCAGGCGAATCATAAACTCCAACTTCAGGCATGGCCGGTAATTGGGCAGCTCTCGCCAATCCGTGAACCATCTGAACGAGAAGTTGCAAATCAGTATCCCTCGTAGAGGAATCAATGACCTGAACTCCCATCATCCATTTCGCCATGACTCTGGAAAGGGCCAAGGAGATCAAAGCCCCGCCCATACCCCAAATGAGACAAAAGCCCATCAGATTCGAATAATCTAGGCCATAAGGAGTCAAATAGGGACCAATCCCTAAAACCCGCAAAAGAATAGAAATAGTAAAAATAACTAAAAAATTAATCGCCATGAACAGAAAAATTCGCTTCATCCAAGCCATTTTTAGACTCCTTCAGTCATTCCGGAAATCCACAACCTAAGTATGGGAAAGATTCCAGCACTGTCAAGCCCACACGTCCCCACCTTAAACAGGAACCAAGCCGAAACTTTCCTTACTCCAGTGATCAAGATTACATTTTGAGACAAGACACCTCGTTAAAAGTAAAAAAAATGAAGCGCTAACACAAAAGAAGAGGCGAACAAACAATAGACACCAAAATACTTCCACCGACCCTGCTCCAGCCAAGACGATAGCCATCGAAGAGAGAGAAGTCCGGCACCAAAACTACAAATCATACCCATACCCCCGGGCAATAAAAGCTGGATCCCATGTTCAACGGAAACCTCACCCGCTCCTGACGCTTTCAGGAGTCGAACCAACTCCAAAAGAATCACAGGTGGAGTCAAAACCACGGCCAAAGCGAAGCTAAAGTCTTCAGCCAACTTTCGAGAAACGCCACCGAGCATGGCTGTTGAAATGGTGGCCCCTGACCGAGAAAAACCACGAAAAGGCAAGCAAAGGCCTTGAATCATCCCGATAACAGCAGCCATCCGAAGCGAAAGGGAATCCTTTCCCGCCCTTCGCTTTCGAACTCCACTC
>JANNCA010000230.1:0-3933 GCA_031386075.1 Oligoflexia bacterium | reverse complement strand
AGAATTTTTTTTCTTTGTTTTTTTTCTACTATTACTATGTGATTTTTGTTGTAAAAGGTCATCATTGGAAGATAGTGAATCATCGTCACCATCTGATAGATTGCCTTTAACCTTATAGTTTTTAGATCGTTTAGAATCCTGCCGACGCGAGTTGTTTTTGCCAATTACAGAACTACTCCCACTAGAAGAGACTTCATTGTTTACTGCTGAATGAGTTCTACCTCCTGTTAGGTCGTCCACTTGATCTGCACCAGGGACAAAGGTCTGGGCATTAGGATTGAGCTTTGAAGCAGGGACAAAGGGCTGAGCATTAGGATTAAGCTTTGAAGCAGGGACAAAAGCACTAGCAACTCTAGGCTTTGCTTCAGCTTTGCTTTCATTGGGCCCTCCCCCAGCAGCTGCGTTTCTTCCTCCTATGTTACCAGCCTCCTTAGTCTTCTTAAACTGCCCGGGCTTTCCAGGATCCACTTGCATCTCACTGTAAAGCTGAGCAAGAGAAGCATGAGATGTCTTCAACTTCGCATGAGCTTTTATAACATCCGGATGTTTAGAGTCTTTGCCGTCACTACCTAATTCTTCAGCATATTCTTTCGCATGTTGTGCGTAGGTCGTAGCCAGCCGATGATAGTCAGGATGCATGGATGAGTTAATCGTAGATAAGTATTGATTTGCGAGTTCTGAGTACGAGTTTGCGACTTGCTGTTGACCTGCTAGATGATCACTGCCTGAAGGGTCATTAATCTTTGTTTTCTGGATTCCAGCAAGCTGTTTCAAGCTTTCTTGATGTTTTTTTGCAGCGGCTATAAATGGCTTTCGTTCCTTATTATTCTTAAAAACTACAGCTGCCAGGTTATAGTATTTTTGAGCTACCTCTTCCTCTGTCTCGATCGATTCCTGGCTTGATAGGGCGGGTTTTTTTTGGTTGAGAGCTTTTTTAAATTCTTGGACAGCTTCTTTAATTTTTATTTTTTGATCTGGATTAAACTCTTTACTTCTTTGAGAAAAGTACAGGAATCTATTGATACCAAGATTCAAATTATCATCTACTTCCGGAGGAAAAGCTCCTGGAGGGGGAGCTGGAAAAGGTTCATCATACTCCCTTAGAAAGGTCCACATTTCCTTTTTTGCTGCTGATCCAGAAAGACCCTTCGTTTCTGCTTGGAGGGCCTTGCATTTTTCAGTGGCTTCATCTTCGCTAATTTCAGAATTTTTAAATAAATTATTTATACAATATTTAATATCACGGTCATTTAGCCCATTCGAGTAAGCATAAGGGGCACCTGCAATTAAAAATTGGAAAAAAATAAGAAAGAATGTGCAAAAATTGGCAAGCGTGTAGGTCCAGGACCTGTCTTTGCTCTCATTTTTCATCAGTAGTAGCAGTATTGCTTCCATGGATCACTTCACTCCCCAATGAGGAATTCGGTCATGAACATAAGCAAATGGCATAAATTCCCCTCATGGACTCTTCGGATAAAATGAACCAACCTTTGAGAAAATCGCCTAATATTAATATTTATGGATCCAACTTGTTTACGTCCCACCCTACGACAGCACCTGTTTTTAACGGTTTTTTGAGACTGTAGTTCCGTCTAGAACCGACGTTCTGAAGGAGTTCTCGCAATCACATTAGAAACAAGGAAGCGTCTGATGGAACGCAAAATACTTGAAGCAATGATGCAGGGGGAAAGAAACCGGCAGATCTGCCTGATTTTTAAAGCTGGAAATCGAAAAGTCCAGAAAATATGAACAAAAGCGATTGGTTATGGGTACTTGAGTGGCCACAGAATGATGCCTCCATATCCCGAAGCAGTCTTCCCCGAATTGCCAGATGAGAAAAGGCTGCTTTTGGTGTCTGAAGCAGATGAATTACTGCGAGACTTTTTTTTGGAGATCAATAATCAGGAGAGACTGCTTATTACTTGGCTTTGAGGGCAGCGCGGAAAGCCCCCCTCTCCTTTGTTGTCTCCAGATAGTCAGGTATAAAGAATACAGCCCCTCTTGCCTCAATAGGACAGCTATAGCACCTGGATCATCTTTAAATAGATCAACTTCTTTTAATATTCGCAACTTATACTCAGCAGTGATTCGCCGTCCACCTGCCAGGTGCTCTTAACTCGGAATTCGGAATCTTTTCTGATGGTGCTCTGCCGGCAATATTAGCTACCGAATCGGTTGATCCATGTTTATTTTTTATCTTAATACTCACTTAAAACCTCAAGTCCCCCTGACTATACTTCGTTAATTTCAGTTAGGTTACTGTCTCAAGGAGCATTGGCACAGAGGGTGAGAGTGAAAATACCCCTTCATGCTAGCGCTTAGGGGTGATTGGCCATTATTTTAGAATGAAAAGAGTTCTGACTGCCTTAAGTCCGTCCATGTTCTCCTAGGATGCAGAAGTATCGCATGAGGGTAAAGAGAGGCAGGATACTGAACCTTTTAAGCAAGTTGGGCTTGTTCATACGGCCCAACCCAAGAGCGGTTACTGTAGTGAGGGCGCTCACGCAGGAGGAGGTCTATCTGGCAATCTACGAAATGTACCTCGATGGGGTTGAAAGCTTGCCAAGATTACTTGAGGAGGTTGATAACAAAAAATGAGTTTACTCTGGCATCGAATACATGACGCCTACTGAACTCGAAGAGAAGGTTCGAAAAGACCCGTTAAATGTAAATAACCGACGGTTTGGGCTCCCCCTTTGATTGGTTTTCTGTCTTCAACCTATTGTCCGCAGTACACAAAAGGATCTAAAAATAAAACTTCAAAACTATTGGAACACTAATGATTGTAGCTTTAAAGTATTTGTAAACATGTCAATTATTGACGCAATTGCATCAGGAGAGAATTAGTCATGGATTTGATTCTGAAAAGTCTGATCCAAGTCCTCAGCGTTCTCTAGAAAGCGCCTCGCAATCCTGCCAAAAAAGGCAGCATTCATGTAGTCCCTTTGGTTAAATGCTCCTTGAGCCGCTTGGTTCGCGTAAATACCGTTTTCACGGGATAGAATTCTTGCGGTTTCTTTCCAGTCGTAGGGATCTACAATCTCGGGAGCAAGCGAAAGTCTAAAAAGCTGGTTATTGAGTTCACTTTGACACTCGCTAGCCAGTTCATCTCTAGTCCAATCAGTGTAAGACGTTGCATTCGCTGAACTTTGAAAAAGAATGGCCATCATGATAAGGTTTTTCATTGGGGACTCTTTAGCATCGTTATTGTCCAGGTGACAACGTCCAAGTTGGGGCCAAATAATCTACCTCGGCCGAACAATTGAAAATTTTTGAGGACTAGGGTGATCGAATGACGGTCTATCGACTACGAAACTACTCTCCCTGCTCCAACCCCGTCGATGCACCTTGGGAAAAGTAGAATATACTGGTACCCATCTCCATTATTTTCCTACTTTTGAAGCACTGTCTGAAAAAGTTGATCTAATACTTGGTTTATCTAAAAACCCCGTAAAACTACCGGGTTGGAATTTTAGGAGAGATTCTGCGATTACAGTTTTACTACAATTGCTCCAGCAGCCTACGGAATAGTTTTTTGAAAGCTATAGCACAATGGCATGGAGATCAGGCGACGGTCGCTCTAAATGCTTGTGTTAAAATAGTATAGCACCCAATGTTAAGTCACAAAGTAACAATAAGAAGATTTGCTTCATGTAAAATAATTACAAGTAGGTGCCATTGGCGCAGGTGCTATCTAAAATGAAAGTACGAAGTTGCATGAATCGAGTGAGCACTTAGATCAGAAAAGCCGCTCACGTCCGCAAGCCGCGGCACAACCACTGGGATTAAATCGGGCCATTAATGGGCTTTTTGGCTCGCCCGAAGTGGAAACATAAAAATGCAACTTACGATGAAAATGAATAACACCGCAGATGCAGAATACCGACTCAAAGCCAAACCACCGGCACTTCGTGGTTTATCTAATAAATCTCC
>JANNCA010000221.1:0-3926 GCA_031386075.1 Oligoflexia bacterium | reverse complement strand
GGGGAGTGTGAATGCGCGTGTGAAGGTTCCATGGAAGCGTTCGAGGTTTAAGCGCCTGCCTTCGTGTCCTTTGGTTTCTGCTCTTTCACCTGTAATGAGGAGTTGATTGTCTCGGGCCTCGATCTTAAGCTGGTCCCTGTGCACACCAGGAATATCCATGCTGACCAAGAAATGATCTGTAGTCTCTTCAAGGTCACAAGGGGGTAAGAAGGTAAAGTCTTCTTCAGCTGTAAAAAGAGTCGGAAAAGGAGAAAGAAAATCATCGAAAATGCGGTCGATATTTCGCTGGAGGCGGGGTAAGTTTCGAGATGGATTCCATGTATTACCGCGTGAATTTTGGGGCAAATGGGTTTTCATGGTCATAGAATATCTCCTTTTAAAAGTTTGTTTAGTCCAGGTGCTGGTAATGCAAAAATGAGGCTAGGTTGGGCTTATCTTCCTTTTTGCTGTGCGTCCTGTTAGGTTAACTTATCCATGAAGAGAGTTGATCCCCAAATTCCAGCAGACTGGGTTCCGTATAAAAAAGGCCTTTGCGAGGAGTGCTGGGCAGGATGTTGCACTTTGCCCGTTGAAGTGAGTGCGGTAGATCTTATGCGACTCGAACTTGTTACTGAAGATGAAGCTTCCACTTCTCTTAAAAAAGTTGCAAAGCGTCTGATGAAAGAAGGTTGGATACAAGCCTTCCAAGCCAAGTCACAGCTCTTTATTCTCGAGCAGAGGGCTGGAAGAGATTGTATTTTTTTGGGTAGAAATCGCCTTTGTACCGTGTATGAAAAAAGACCTGAAGTTTGTCGGTCGTTTCCTAAGATTGGGCCACGCCCAGGATATTGCCCAAGTTCAAAAAAAAGGGGCTAAGACTGATTTGAATTGGGTTTCGATTATTTTAATCCAACGAGATAAGCAACCCAAGCAAAAGCATTGTCGCCTTCTTCGGTTTGAACGAACTCGCCGGTCCCTTTTCCTTTGTATTCGGTTTCCCAGTAAACTTTACTTTTTTTGAAACCAGCCTCAGCCAAAAGGTCACGAAGTTCGGGAAGTGTCCAGAGTCTCCAGTCATAGGTAAAGCAGTTCTTGAGAGTCTTGCCATTGGGAAGCTTGAAGTGAATTCCATAGTGCGCATTACGAGAAATGGGATTAAAGCTTTTTTGATGCCAGGTATATTCGAATTTTTTCTTTCCACGTGTTGAGTCAGGAAGAGGGACGAATTTCTTTTCTTCAACGGCATTGATCATCCCTGGGCCCCCAGCCACCTCGAGAATGAGCATTCCACGGGAATTCAGAGATTTTAGGCAGCTTTTAAAGTATTTGAGTAATATTTGACGTTCTTTAAAAATGAAGAATGAAAAATTACAGCCAATGATCAAATCAAAGCGAGGCGGAGTCGGGTGCAGAACGTTACTTCTAAGGGGCTTAATCCTTTGCTTCTGATGAGTCGTGAGTAGGGAGAGATGGCTCTTCTTTCCGTAAACCAATGGCTCGGAATCTAGATCAATACAGAGAGAAGTGTGGCTTTCGTCATTTTTGACCCATTCACAAGAGAGTTGAAAAGTCCCGCAAAAGTCTTCTCTTAAATGTCGGGCCTCCCCTTTTCGAAGTTCACGGTACATGGACTTAAACCAGCGTGCGTGGATTTCAGGGCTTTGGACGGATCTTTCGTAGAGGTCGTATTTATTAAATGTCGTCATGATGAATTGAGTTTGCATCATTATCACAAGCTGTTGAGAATGAAAAGCCCGGTTCACTAAAGTCAGGAAATTTCGGTCAAGTAGAGTTCATTTAATTCTATGAAATAATGGAGTGATTTCATTTCGGGCGCTATCCTAAAGCACTTTGCAAAGGCTTATTGTTTTAAACTCAAGGAGTGAGGAGATGAGCGTATTACATAGTCTGAATCAGTCCTCAATTGAAGTAAGATGGGGGAACAGGAATGCAGGAGTCTCAGGCCGAGAGAGAAATAGAGTGAGAGCGGAAGCTCGTTGAACGGGATCTAAAGGTTGCTCAGGAAAAAAAGAGAATCGGAAAATTTAAGCTAGGGCTTTTCTCGCTCTTAAGTTTAGTCAGTGGACTTGTCCTGTGGGAATGTGCGCCTGCGGTGAATGTTCCTACCCCAACCCCTCCAAGAGGTTCGACGATTTGCAGTGGCACATCGATTTTAGGGGCAGCAGGCACAGCGCTTTGTACAGTAGCCGCGAATATTTGCAGCAGTGCCACGATCACAGGCGGAGTAGGATCAGCATTCTGTATTACGACTTTTCAGGTGATGCAGTCCAACGTAAATCGAGACGGGTCATCAAGCGCACATACGACGCAAATCACACAGTCGGCAGAGGTCACTGCCTATGCGGGGAGTGGGAGCAGTCCGACGCTGCCTACGGGGTATCGGGAGATCCCCAGCGTGAATAGAGATGATGATGGGGATCAAACGTATTCTGCCAATTCGACTGATTCACAATATGGAAGCAGATCCCAAGTGTCCTGCGGAGGGACGAGTTTCACGACGATTGTAGCGAAGATAGCGTCCGATTTGTGATGCCCGATATGGGAATAGCAGCTAGTGCGAGTTATCGAAATAATGACGGGAGTCCGGGGAGTTTGAGGTCTGGTTTCGAGTGGGCGGCCTCGATTTATACCAATTTACGTACGGCTGCTTGGATCTTCGGAGGTGGCTATGGGAATATATCTAATAATTCCAGTAGTTTACCTAATGTTGTTAGGTGTGTCGGTCGCTAAGCGAGGGATCCCAACGGATCTTTTTTTACTGTGAACCATTAACCCAAAGTTATTTCAAAGAACTTTTTTGGATCGTTTGTGACTCTTCTTTATTACCGGAGTTGAGCAATCGGTCAGTGTTAAGTGGGACGGATCGCTCCAGGCGCTTTTTAGGGCGCCTGAAATGCCGCGAATTCTCCACCAATACTCAGACGGATGGGGGTCGATCCAGGTATAGAAGTTTGATTTTGTCGATTTCGCCAGCTGTGGCTTCGAAAATTCTTCACTGGCCGATATTTGTAATTCATATTCTTTTGTAAAATTTGTAGATTTCCAGGTGATTAAGACCATTCGATGGTCAGATTTTTTACCATCTTCACAGAAGGATATTTTTGCATCGTTTACAGGCATTTTTGGGATTGGAGGAAGAAATTTAATATTAAATTGCGAAATTGGATAAGATTCAAAAGTTCCGTTTTTGAGGTGAGCTCTAATTTTTAAATAAATCACTTGATTCGGTAAATGATCTCCATCTAAGTCAATTTGGGCGCCTTTGACCTCCTTTTTGAATCCAATAGGCTTCATCGTTCGATTCTGACTATAGGTGACCTGATAGCTTTCTGTCTCAGGAAATGGTTGCCAAGATACCTTCAAGTTGAGGTGGTGTTTCATTTGTCCACCCGTATATTCATTGCTCGTCAAATTGGAACCGCTCACCGTAAGCACCGCAGCGGCCATGGGTTTGAGGTGGGGGGCTTCTCGAATGGGCGCTGGAGCTTTAGAAGGTGAAGGTGAAGGTGAAGGAACTGGTCTCGGACTGGGTGTTGTCTTGGGCGTGAGGGTAGGATTGGTATGTGGACTCGCCAGTTCATTCTTCAAAGTGAAGCTTCGAACAGAACTTGAGGAGTTGAGTTCGACTTGACTGAATTGATTTTGTACTTTCCAGTAAATTTTTGCTGCCGTGGTCAAGTGAACGAAAGTTTTGTTTTGATCTTTGAGCTGGATCGTTTGCAGAATATTTTTGAATTCAGAGTCTAAGGCTATCGTTAGGGTGGACCCTGTGGCCCCTTCGACAGCTTGCCAACTGAAGAGAATGTCTCCAGGGGAAGGAGACATTGAGATTTGGGCAGAGTCGTCCGGTTCGAGAAGGAGGGGGGGTTGTTTCTTTAATATTTTGAATCGACGAGCTTCGCTGACTGCCAAAGGGGAAAATCGAA
>JANNCA010000210.1:0-1641 GCA_031386075.1 Oligoflexia bacterium | reverse complement strand
ATGCCCATGACCAATTTCATGTCATGTTCAATCAGAAGGATGGTCATTTGGTATTGATCTCGTATGAGCTGAATCGTGGCCATTAGAGAGGTAGTTTCATTTGGATTGAGGCCGGCTGCAGGCTCATCCAGTAGAAGGAGTTTTGCACCCGTTGCCATAGCTCGAACGATTTCGAGGCGACGCTGATCCCCATAAGGCAAGTTTCTCGCAAGACTTTTTTTCTTAGAATCTAAATCAAAGATCTTAAGAAGCTGAATGGCTCGTTTGACTTGATCGGCCTCACATTGAACGACAGCCTGAGTTCTGAGTAGGGAGGCTAAAATTCCATGGTATGGCTTTTTGGGGTCGTGATCCATTGAGATGAGAATATTATCCAGTACGGTTAGATCTTTAAAAAGGCGAATATTTTGAAATGTACGGGCAATTCCAGCTCGGGTAATCTGGTAAGGTTTAAGTCCCGTAAGTTTTTTTCCGAAAGTCATGACTTGACCTTGGGTCGGTTGATAGACACCCGTGAGGATATTGAAAACTGTGGTTTTTCCCGCTCCATTGGGGCCAATCAACCCAAAAATCATTCCCGCTTCTACGCTTAAATTCAGGTCCGAAACTGCTTTCAGTCCCCCGAATTGCATGGTCAGCTTTTCTACATCAAGGGCTAATTGAGCTTGGGTCATCCTCATTGCCCCCTTTTTTTAGTGCGTTTCAGCCATTGAGGAAAGAGGTCGGGAAGTTCTCTCGTTCCAAAAATACCATTGGGACGGGTCAACATGAGCACAATCAGCATGAGAGAATAAATCACCATACGAAAATCAATTTTTGTAATTTCTTGAAGAGGTCTAAGAGCTTCTCGAATGCCAGTGAGGAAAACTGCCGCAAATACTGAGCCCGTAATACTTCCCATTCCTCCTAGAACCACCATAATAATAATTTCAAAACTTCGATTAAAATCAAAAGTTTGAGGGTTCAAATACCTGAGATAATGTGCGAAAAGTCCACCCGCTATACCCGCAAAAAAAGCTCCTATCACAAATGCGCGCACCTTTGCCCGAGTCGTATTGACTCCCATCGCCTCTGCTGCAATTTCATCTTCGCGTACGGACAAAAAAGCTCGGCCATGAGAAGAGCGAACGAGACGCCACACAGTGAAAACCGTGAGGATAACGAAACTGTAAACCCATCCAAAGTGGGTGAGTGAGGCGATGTTGGGAAGTCCTCGTGCTCCTCCTACGGCATCAATATTGAGGATTACGACGCGAATGATTTCTCCGAAACCTAACGTGACAATTGCCAGATAATCTCCTTTCAGGCGGAGAGAGGGAAGTCCCACTAAATACCCAGTTACACTTGCACCGAGTCCTCCTGCGATTAAAGATCCCAAAAATAAAAATTCCCCTGCCATTGGATGAGTGAGCCAAGCAGGGTGGGTTCCATCGAGGACTGTGGTAATAAACGCGGAAATATAGCCACCCACTGACATAAACCCAGCGTGTCCCATGGAAAACTGCCCGGTGAATCCATTGACTAGGTTGAGGCTTACGGCCAAAATAATATTAATACCTGCATACATCACAATTGCGAAGATATAGGGATCAATTTGTTCAGAGAAAAAAATCTGAAACAACCAGACTCCAGCAATGGCTG
>JANNCA010000202.1:0-15275 GCA_031386075.1 Oligoflexia bacterium | reverse complement strand
CAAAATTATTTAAAGATTCAATATTCCTCCAGATACTTAAAGTAACTTCATGGGCTTCAGCGTCGCATGGATGAAGATAATGGCAGTCGGTACTCGCAACACATTGAATTCCATGGCGTTCACCCCAACGACCGAGAACCTCATTCACATGTTCTTGTTCCGGAAGGGGACTATCTTGAAGCTCCAAATAAAAATCTTCTCCGAACCGTTTCTTAAACCAAAGAAGTGACTCTACCCCCGCAGACTCCTCACCCGTCAGAGCCAAATAAGGCAACTCACCTCGAAGGCACCCAGAAAGGACCACCAGATGGTCTCCATACTTGTCCAGTAACTCTCGGTCCACTAACCCGCGAGGTCCAGCTGGCTGCCCCTGAACCGGCTCTGCATAGGAACGCGTCACCATTTTACAAAGATTTTGATAACCTTCTAAATTCTTACAAAGGAGCACGAGGTGATGAAATCGTGGAGCATTTCCAGAAGATTGCATTCTGTTTCTACCCTGGGGAGCATACAAAATCTCACACCCAATAATGGGTTTGATTCCGGCTTTTTTAGCGGAGAGATAAAAATCAATCGCTCCAAACAGATTATGGGTATCGGTAATCGCTACCGATGACATTCCTAACTCAGTGACCCTTTCAAACAAAGACTCCACATGAATGGCTCCCTGCAAAAGACTGTACTGAGTATGAACATGAAGATGAACAAATGACATGATGCGGATTTATATCAGATGGATCCCTGAACCACCAACCCATTATGGGCTACTCGCCTCGGAGGACCGCTACGTGGGGCGCATAAATCCTAGCGACACGCCTTTTTTCACCCATCCTTTGGCCCATGTCAAAAATGATGAGCTTGACTCCCGGGGCTGGAAGCTGGACCTCTCCTGACACGTAGACCTTAATTTGTTCATGAGTGGAAAGTTCAACCATAACGGGGCGAAAACAATAAAACCAACTAAAAATGTCAGGAGTACCTTCGGGAGGATCCGTAACGATCCCGCCGAGTGCACCCGCACCTTTTTCGACCCTATTCTGAATCCGCTTATAAGTCGACGAAAGCTCATCCAAACCCAGCAGCATCAATATGGCCAAAACAAAAAAGGGGGCTGCCGCCAGCCCTCCAGACTTCAAAAGCTCTCCCCAAAAGTGATCACATTGGTGATCCTGAAAGTCACTAGCAGAGTTACCCAGCAAACAGACCGATGGGACGTTCAATACTTGAGAGATCACCCCCCCGTAATGATAAAAAGAAGCAATCCAAAAGGGAACCACCGTCTCAGGGCCTTCGGGTTTGCTAAACTCAGAAGAAATCGACACAGTGCCCACCAAAAAAAAGAAAAAAATCAGGATAGGTATTCCGGGCCCGATCATCCGAAGAAGAAACTGTCGCTTGGGGATATCATGAAAGGGTGTGAGTGCCACACCTCCTTAACGGTAGCAAGAAAGCGAAGCTTTAGTTTTAGCAGCCGGAACTGCATGTCGCATTGCGAGTAAGAAGCAACGGGGGTCATTTTATTCAAAAATTTATTTCTTACTATTTAACTCAGCTTGAATATCTAAAAATCGTTCGATGACCTTATCCAGATATTTTGGTTGAACATTGCTAGAAAGCTTACTTCGTATTTCGCGGTATGACAGATTGAGAATTTTTTCTTTTACAGGTTTGCTCATGTTATAGAGATAAATTTCGTTAAAAAAACGCTTATTTCTATAAAAATCTAAATATTCTCTTGGGGTACGACCCTCTCCCAAACATTTTTCTTTCGATCCAAAAGTTGCATAAAGGACATGGTCATATAAACATCCACCTTCAAACTCTCGAAATGAAAGCCCGTGATCAATTGCGACATACCTATCCTGGGCTGAGAAGTATAAGAAATTATTAAAATGGCGATCCACATTGCCAATAATGAAATCTTCAACGGCTAAGTCAGTAAGCCGTTCAAAGTCTTTTGAAACAACTGCAGTGCCTGGTATAGCATTTCGAATAAAGTACATGAGAGATCCCGAGGAAGTTCCAAAATCTTTCAAAGTAGTGTAAGGAACAAGGTTTGCTCCAATCAGCTCATCAAACTCATAAGCAGCAACCTCAGATCTAGGATTAGCAGCAAATACCGCAAATTCCTTTTCGCTCATTTTAGAGGGTCTGACTTCAGAAACCATAGCTGATCCACCATCGTGTTTAAATATCGCTTTGATTTCGTGATCAAATTTGAATTCCAATTTACTTGTAATTCCGCCTGCTTCCATCATGTTTTTAGTGCTTACAGGCCGTCCTTCAAAAGTACGAACTAATTCGCTCTTAATTCTCCGCTGAATTTCCTCTGAAGCTTCTTCTGATCGAGCCAACCACAACGCTTCCTGAAGGAGATGGCGATTCATCAAATATTGAACACCTGAGCTATATTCCTCGATAGGTCGACTTTTTGATATTTGCTGGACCTCTTGAGAGATTGGCTGTTGAAAACGCTTGGCACGCTTTGCAATAAATGCTTTTGTCAGGAGAACTACTGCTTCAGAATGTTCATAATCTATCGCATAATCCAAGGCCGTTTTAGATCTATTATCCGTCAGATTGATATCTGCGCCACTTTCTAGTAAAAGGCTCACGATTCTTGTGTTACCAGCCTGGGCCGCTAGGTGAAGTGGAGTTCTTCCTCGTATATCCGCCAGATTTGCGTCAGCTTCGGCCCTCAATATACTTCTTACTAAACAAATTTTTCCAGCATGAACCGCATATTGGAGAACCGTTTGCTTGGCATAATCTGTACTATTGATATCGGCGCCACTACGCAGTAAAATCGGGACCATGTACATATTTTGAACAAAATGAAAAGCGCTTTGACCTAACCTGTCGGTTTCTCTAACTAAACCAGGACTCCTTCTAATACTTTCTAATACATTTGCTAAATCGCCATTAGATACATGCATTTTAAATTCTTCAAACGAAACCGAAAATGCAGAGTTCGAAAAAATCAACATTGAAATAACTACAACAATATACTTCATAAAACGAGATCCTTACTTAAACTGTCTTGGGTAATACTTTAGATTCTATGGTAGAATTTTATTTTTTTTTTAGTTTAGATGAATAGCTTAATTAAATTTAATAGTCTATTAGTTTATTTTTTGAACAGTCTTTTGATATGAGCACTCCAAAGTGCCTCTTCAGATTTCATCTGAAATTTCAGTAGTCCGATTTAAAACAGATTTTTAAAAATCTAACTCTATTTTAACAGCATTTAAATAAGCAGGAACCCTTTCGTCGGTGCTTATTTTTCATCAATCCAATTCCAAATAAAAGTTAGATTTGACCAGATCTATTTCTTGCCATCCGACACTGGAACCTCAACGCGTGAGACTCGAACTCTCAGTTTCATTCCCACTCAATAGTCGCCGGTGGCTTAGAAGAAATGTCGTAGACGACCCGGTTCACCCCACGCACTTCATTACAAATCTGTGAAGACACCTGCGCCAAAAACTGGCTATCGAATGGATACCAGTCTGCAGTCATCCCATCGGACGACGTCACTGCTCGTAGAGCCACTACGTGATCGTGAGTTCGACCATCTCCTTGCACCCCGACAGATTTAATCGGAAGGAAGACTGCAAAAGCTTGCCAAATGGAGTCATAAAGACCCGATTTTTTTAGGCAATTAATGAATATTTCATCTACTTGGCGAAGTGTTTCCAAATGGCTCAAAGTGATTTCCCCAATCACCCGAACAGCCAAACCTGGCCCAGGAAAGGGATGCCTCTTGAGAAATTCCTCAGGAACCTTCAGCCTTTTCCCCAACTCTCTCACTTCATCTTTGAAGAGCTCACGAAGAGGTTCGATCAGTTGAAAGCGGAGATTTTCAGGCAATCCTCCGACATTATGATGGGATTTAATCGTAGCAGAATGTTTGCCACTGCCCTTATGTCCGGGGCTGGACTCCACGACATCCGGATAGAGAGTCCCTTGCACCAGGTACTTAGGCAACTGACCTACAGACTGAGAAATGATTTGGGCAGCCTCTTCAAAGCTGGCAATAAACTCAGCTCCGATTATTTTTCGCTTTCTCTCTGGGTCCGAGACACCTTCTAGCTTTTTCAAGAAACGCTCTGAATGATCGAGACGGGTCACAGGAAGATGGAGGCGCTGCTTAAAAAGCTCCATCACCCTCTCACCCTCTTGATAACGTAGAAGTCCCTGATCCACAAAAAAACAATGCAGCCGGTCTCCCAAAGCGTGGTGAACCAAAGCAGCCGCAACAGCAGAATCCACTCCGCCCGAAAGAGCACAGATCACGTGATCTGTAGGCCCGACTTGATTTCGGATGAGCTGAACTTGTTCTTCTAAAACGGATCCCATATCCCAATCAGCAGTCAAGGAAGCGCCTTGAAGAAGAAAACGCCCGAGCACCTCTCCGCCGCCTTCCGTATGAGTCACTTCCGGATGAAACTGAAGGCCATAAATCCGGGCATGAGAATTTTCGATCGCTGCAAGGGTTCCTGTCGCACTTCGCGCGACTACCGAAAAATCAGTCGGGACTCGCTCGGTCTCATCCCCATGACTCATCCACACATTTTTAGTTAATTTTCCAGGACCGAGGAGGGATTCTTCGTTCCAATGAATTTCCGTCCGGCCATACTCTCGAGCCTGGGCCTTCGTCACTTTTCCTCCCAGACTCTGCACGAGGAGTTGCATCCCATAACAAATACCTAAAACGGGCAACTTTTGATCCGCCTGATAGTTCAAGAATCCTTCTGGAAGTTGGGGGGCACCTGAATCATAAACTGAAGACGGGCCTCCAGATAAAATGATCGCTCGGGGTGAGTTCGATTTTATTTTCTCCAGACTTACGTCACCAGGCAAAATGCGAGAATAAAAGCCAAGCTCCCTCACTCGTCGTGTAATCAACTGTGTGTATTGAGAGCCATAGTCCAGAATCAAAACCGTCGCATGGGAACTCGACGTCTCTGAAGTTTTCATCGGGTGCTTTCCAGGCGGTAATTAGGTGCCTCTTTCGTGATGTCTACGTCATGAGGGTGACTCTCAACCAAACCACTGTTGGTAATCCGAATAAACTGACCTTTTTCTTGAAGCTCCTCCACAGTAGCGGCTCCGCAATACCCCATTCCAGCCCGCAGGCCCCCCAGAAGCTGATGAATATTGAAAGATAGACTTCCCCGATAAGGCACTCTTCCTTCAATCCCTTCAGGCACAAGTTTACCCACTTCATCAATTTCATTTTGAAAGTAACGATCTTTAGAGCCTTGCGCTTGAGACATAGCGCCCAAGCTTCCCATCCCCCGATAAATTTTATAAGATCGACCCTGGTAGAGCATCATTTCACCCGGGGCCTCGTCAGTCCCCGCAAAAAGTGAACCGATCATCACTGCTTGTGCGCCAGCCGCGAGAGCCTTTGGAATATCCCCGCTGTATTTAATTCCACCATCGGCAATGACAGGAATTCCATGAGGTCGAGCGGCCTCAGATGCCCGAGCAACGGCAAACAATTGCGGAACACCGATCCCGGCTACCACTCGTGTCGTACAAATCGAACCTGGACCAATCCCCACTTTCACCGCGTCTGCGCCCGCTTGGATCAGAGCAAGAGTGGCTTCGCCTGTAGCAACATTTCCGCCCACGATATCCACTTTAAATCCAAAACGCTTTTTGAGTTGAGCGACGGCTTCTAAAACGCCCTTCGAATGTCCATGAGCGCTATCCACGAAAAGAACATCCACCCCAGCTTCCACCAAAGCCGAAGCTCGTTCCAGGCTTTCTGGACCGACACCCACGGCCGCACCTACGACGAGTCGACCATATTTATCTTTGTTCGCTCGGGGGAACGCTTGCTGTTTCTTAATATCTTTAATCGTAATGAGACCTTTGAGATAACCTTGAGGATCGACTACTGGGAGCTTTTCAACTCGGTTTTCTTTCAAAATTCTTTTGGCCTGCTCTAAGGTCGTTGCCTCAGGAACGGTGATCAAGGGCATTTGGGTCATTCGGACCTCGACCAATTGATTGAGGTCTTCTTCAAATCGAAGGTCACGATTAGTCAAAATTCCGACCAATTGATGTCCCTGTGCATCTTTCAAAGTCACGGGAACACCCGAAATTTTATAAGTTCTCATCAGTTCAAGCGCCTGCGAAATTTTAGCTTTAGGATCGATCGTAATCGGATCCAAGATCATTCCCCACTCACTTTTCTTGACCTTTTCGACTTCGAAGGCTTGGTCCCGAACGGTGAAGTTCTTATGGACGACACCTAGGCCCCCTTCTTGGGCCAAGATGATCGCCGTCTTGCTTTCAGTGACCGTGTCCATCGCTGCCGATAAGAGGGGAATATGAAGTCGAATCCGTCGAGTCAGTTGAGTATCCAGAGCCACTTGGGACGGAAGTACCTCAGAGTAACTCGGTAAAAGAAGGACATCATCAAAGGTCAGAGCTTCCTCAATTATTTTCATCGCCCGTCTCCTTCACCCTCGTCGGATGAATATTTATCTCGATTAAAACCGTCATCAAAGTCGTCTGTGAATATTTCCAGGTCAAAATTATTCGAACCTACCCGAGTCGGGCTAGGCACATAGCCTCGATACTCAATCGCATCAGCCACGTAATTCGCGGCGCTTTTAGTAAGAAACGCAAGTTCTTCAGGATTTACAGAACGGACGACTTTCCCAGGTGACCCGAACACCAAACTCCGAGGAGGAATTTTCGTCCTCTGAGTGAGGAGAGTCCCAGCGCCTATGACACATTCGTCTCCGACTTCAACATCATCCAGAAGGATGGCTCCCATCCCAATCAAGACTCGATTCCCTACCGTGCAACCATGAAGGGTCACCCGATGCCCAACCGTGACTTCATCACCGATCGAGAGGGGACATTTACCGCGGGTGACGTGAAGCATCGAGTGATCTTGAATGTTCGTTTGACTTCCAATTCGAATGTGGTGGACATCCCCTCGAATCACACACTGAAACCAAACGCTTGAATCAGCCCCAATTTCTACATCTCCAATAACATCGGCTGAAGGCGCAACGAAAGCAGTCTCATGAATCTTTGGCCAACGTTTTCGATAGGGCAAAATCATTGTAGACTCCCCTCGAGTGAGAGCGGAGTGGATCCCACAATCAAAACAGGCACGAACTTGCCTAGCAAACTTCTCGGCGAATCAGACACAAAATTAACGACCCGATTACAGGTCGTTCTTCCCGTCCAAACTTTGCGACTTCGATTTTCTAGGTTTGGACTTTCTAAAGAAGTCGTTCCAGGCAACTCGTCCTGAATCAAGTTTTGATTCCTGGCCTCCCCTTCAATGAGAATTTCAACCGTCTTGCCGACTTGAGCAGCATAACGTTTTTGCGAAATTTCGAGCTGATATTTCAAAAGCCGATTCAGGCGTTCTTTTTTAATTTTAATCGGAATATCATCCGGAATTTTAGCGGCTCGCGTTCCAGGCCTGGGAGAGTAGGCAAATGCATAGATATTATCAAACTGAAGTCGATCTAAAAGCCGAAGTGTTTCCTCAAAGTCTTCCTCGGTTTCTGTCGGAAAACCCACGATTAAATCGGTTGAGAGAGCCACGTCTGGATTCAACTTCCTCAACCGCTCCATTTGAGAAATATAGTTTTCTATCTGATGGTGGCGACCCATTTTCTGTAAAATACGATTGGAACCACTCTGAACGGGTAAATGGAGGTGGCCTGCCAATCGACTAATCCCTCCCTCGCTTGGCGCCGCATAACAGTCGATGAGCTCATCACTAAAATCGAGTGGATGACTCGATGTAAATCGAATTCTCTGAATCGGTGCACATCGTGGATCCTGGTCAATAGCACGGAGAAGCTGAGGAAAATTTTCTTCTCCCGCCCTGGGTCCCACTTTACCAATCACATTATGAAGCTCAGTCGGCGCTCGGCCGTTGAGATTTGGATTCCCTTTTCCAAAAGAGTTCACATTCTGACCCAGAAGAGTGACTTCTCGAACTCCAGACGCGACTAGCCGAGCAATATCACCGACGACTTCATCGATCTTTCGGGATTTTTCTTTGCCACGAGTATAAGGAACAATACAATAACTGCAAAATTTATCGCATCCTTTGACAATATTTACAAAAGCTTGAGCCTTGACCCCTGCTATTTTTGTTTCAGTTGAATAATCCATCGAGGCATCAAAGTCCGCATAAACCACATGACGTTCGCCACTTTGAACTCGGTGAACGATTTCAGGCAAATTATCAATAGTATCGGTGCCAAAAACAAAATCCAAATAAGGAGCCCGCTCAAAGAGCTTTTCCTTATCCAACTGCCCGACGCAGCCGCCCATGCCAATAATGGGGCCGCCAGCGCCTTTTTTCTTCAAAAACTGAAGTTGCCCGAGTGCAGACACAGCTTTATGGACCGCCTTCTCCCGGACGGTGCATCCATTAATAATAATAACCTGAGCCTCTGCGGCAGAAGGGGCGGCTTTCATCCCTTGTTCTACCAAGAGAGCCGACATCCGTTCAGAGTCTGCAACGTTCATCTGACAACCGAACGTACTAATAAAAAACTGATCCGCATCTTTCATCGAATATTTCCGTTGAAGTTTTCACTCTTTGTTTTACTTAAAATTTCATTGAATTGAAGAAATTCTATATCTTAAAATAAGGCTTTCGACCACTAAGTAAAAAAGCAAACTTACGGTCAATCCTACACCTTTCAAAATAACCCAGGCCGAAGTGGACCAAGCAAAAGCCGCCCAGCCTGAAATTGCAGCGTGCAAAGCAAAAAAAACACCCAACCGGAAGGTAAGTCCTTGAAACGCTACCCTTAAAATGGGACCCAAACCAGGCCTGAGGCCTTGATCCAGATCGTGCGGTAGGCCTCCTTGTTTCTGGGCGAGCGAAAGGAGGACAGGCTTTTTCCAGAGCAGAGAGCCCCAGAGCCCTAAAACCAGAGCCGATTCAATGAGCGATGGCTGAAGCTTAAACCAAACCCCCTGCTGGGTCACGAGCGAAACTCCCCCCAGGACTAAAAGCATCCCGTTCCCTGCCCAGGTCATGAGATCCACCCTGCCTCGAGTTCCCCACTCCCAGAAAATTTCTCCTAACCCAAAAATCATTCCTATCACTAAACCCCAGACCGTTCCGTAATGGTCCTCAACCCAGGCAAAAGTGACCACTGGAATCAACCCACCAATGAGAAGCGCTCTCATTTGTTGAAACTGACTCATTTTCATTCGACTTCTGCCACCCCAGTATGGAGTTCAATATGGAGCCGTTTCTGAGCGATTTCGAGAAGCAATCCAGAATCCAACCCGTCAGTAGGACAATGAGCCGATCCGAACTTCAAACGAACCTTCAGTCGGTCGAGAACACGCTTCATCACTCGGAAAGTATCCTCATTTTTACAGTCATTGAGAACCAGCGCAATCTGATGCTGGTCTGGCAAAGAATAGGCCGCATCTGTAGTCCGAAAAAGACTTTGACTGATTTCGTTTCGAAAAGTCGCTAGGCACGAGTCCTTCGGCAAGGACATCAAGATTAATACAAACGAGCCTAACTCACTGGACAAGGGATAAGCTCGTGACGCTAAAACTGCTTTCAACCCCTCCAAAGAAGACATCTCTGGAAGTTCCAAACGTAGAGTCGCAATGCCTGCCTCGAACCCGGCCGTAAATTGCCCTCGATGGAGTCTCAAAATTTCATGAATGAGCAAAAACTCGCTCCCTAGACCTTCTTCAGCGCGGGTCAAAAAAGCCTCTTCCGACTGCAACACACCCGCAAACGCAGAGTAAGGTGAAGCAAGGCCCCCCTGCAATCCCACCAAAGACTGCGACCAAGAAGCCCGTAAAGCATTTTCGGCCTCTAAACTCAAAGCGCGGCTCAGCTCAAGCCCCTCCGCAAAGAGTTGCACTCGAATAGGATCAGTCTTTTCAGCCGGCGAAGGCTCCCCGTGCAGAGCTAAAATCTGAAAACACAAATCAATCGCATGTCCTAACTTTTGCGGGTCCGCAAGAAGTGGCGGGACTTTCGATACCTGCGTGCCCTCAATCCACTCGACCTTCAAATTGCGGTTCAAAAATAATTTTTGGCAAGCCTCAAAACGGGCCCAAGCCACCCGTCGAAAATCTACTTCCCGCAGGCGAACATGAAAATGCCCTCCTTCAATGGCTGCCAAATTCAATAAGGAATGGAGAACCTTCTGGAGTTGTTCTGCATTCTTTCGAGCCATCTGGATCATCTCCCTACAGAATAATTCTGCTAGAGGCCCTGAGTCAGCCTGAAACGAACTCTCGAGGACGCCCAATCCATTGAGGATTCCCGTCAAAGGGGTACGTAATTCATGAGAAATAAGTGAAAGGAGATTCGATTGAAACGCGCGAAAAAGGGCTTCGTCTTGTGGCGCGAGCAAAATGGAGGGGCGATGCCCAATAGCTAAAGCGCCGGGGAAAATTCCAGGCAAGTCATCAGCCAATGAATCAGTTTTGAGCTGCGAACTCTTTGAGATCGGAGGTATCTTGGATTTCAAGTTTAAAAAGCCACCCTTCCTCAAGCGGGTCTTCATTCACTCGATCGGGCTCCCCCTGCGCTGCTTCATTAATCTCCTGAACAATACCTGCAGCCGGAGCCACCACTTCTATCTTCCCATTGCTTCCATCTACCGTAGCAATTACGTCTCCTTTATCAAAATCATCTCCTTGATCCGGAAACTCTATCGACTCAACCGAGCCTACCTCCTCTACGGCAACATTAGTCAATCCAATCGTTAATACCGATCCTTTTCTTTGAAACCAAAGCTTTCCTTCCTGAAATTCACCATTCTTAGGTACAACATCTGACATCGAACGACCCTCCCAAAATTGTGCTCATCCTGCCACGGACTCCAATGCCAATCAAGCTTTGGCGTGTCCACTTCCTCTTTATCGGGAGAAACCTAGGAATCTTGACGGAAACTACGCCGGAGAGTCATGCGTCATGATCAAGTGAGTTAGCCCCTTATCTGAAAACAAGGAGGTATCTTAGATTTAATGGATTTCATGGAGCATTTCTCCAAAAACTATCTTAAAATTGACAGCTTGACTCAACTATTGACGGCCAATAGAATTCCATTCATAATAGATTCAATAGATTAAGCTTTATACAGGGGAAATTCCTGGGGGGAATTTTGAAGAAATGAAAGTAATGACACGCGCTTTTCCAGTGCCATCAATCATAGCTACCCTGAGCTTAATTCTCAGTGTTCAAGCTCACGACACCCTCGGAGACGACCTCTCTCCCCCTCCGCCTGGACTAACAAGTGGCAGCACAAGAACAGAACTCACTGAAGAAGAACAAAAAACAGTAGCAGCTGAAAAAAAGCGACGCCTTGACGCTATCACTCATTCAACAACGGCCGCAGGGGGTAAAGCAGTCAACGAAGGTGGCTTCAACGCCATTGCGAAAGAAGAAGCCGAAATTCAAAAAATCAAAGATGAAGCTCACTCAAGAAACGGAATTTACAACGCCCAAAGCCGTGGCAACGCAAATGACATGTGCCCCCAATCAGCCACAGTGGACTCCGGAAAATATGGGTGCAGTTCCACAATGAATCTCGTTCAAGGCTCGATGATGGGAAGCATGATGTCGATGAGCGCAGGTTCGATGGCAACCTCGGCTATTGGCCAAAGCCAAAAAATGAATGCCATGAACGGGGGCACTCAAACTGCCGCCCTCGAGGCGGCTGCAAACACCCAAAAGACTACCGGAGAAATGCAACTCGGAATCGGAGGACTCAACGCGGCCCTAGGGGCCCTCCAACTGTATAAATACTCTAAACATAATCAAAACGCCCGTGAATTAGCCTCGGGTGGACGGGCTGGAGTTTCTCGGACTGAAAATGCGAATGCTGGAAATGCAAAAAGCGAACATCTCCTGAGCTCTGCGGATGCTGGCTGGATGGAAGCAGCCCACCCCGTGGGCAAAAAAATTGTGGATAGCTTTGGACTCAACACTCAAACCGACCGAGTCTTTACTCAAGTCACTGCGAATCCGATTTCACAAAAAGCGCTTTACGATGCTCAGGTCGCGGCCAGAAATGCAGAGGGCCAAGGGCACCGTCAGGAAACCGAAAGCCGAATGACTGAAATCGGAAGGGCCAGCGCCAACGAGCAGGGAATGGGATCTCAAGCGGCACTGATGGGTGGAATCATGTCCATGATGACCGGGTCACAGCAACTCATGACAGGGGGAGCCAGCCTGGCTGCCGCCCATCAAATGCAAAAAACCATTGATGCACTCAAAAAGGGATCTGTTCCCATCCTCCAACCCTTAGCCGGGCCGACTACTACAGGTAATATTTCTGAGGGTCCAAAAACCTTCAACGCTCCAGGCACAGTCAGCGGAGATGGCTCTCTCCAAAGCCAAGATCCCACGACTGCCACTCCAGGCCCATCGGGAGGACCTCCGAATTTAGGAGTAGGATTCAATCCAAATCCTATGGGCTCAGGACTCCCTGACGCACAGACACCCGGAAAATTTAGCGCTGGAACCCCTCAGGGAGGCAGTGCGGGCGGTGGCGGCGTCGACACAAGTGGCCGCACCATGGCAGCAGAAAATAAGCAAGAAGAACCCCAAGCCAAACTAGCCTCCAACGGGACAGGCACCAATTATGGGTCAGGCGGAGCATTTATCGGCGGAAATCCAGGGGGTGGCGGCAAAGGCGCCGAGGGGGGTCCTGATTTGTCAGCCCTCATGGAGAAATTTCTCCCTAAAAAAGATGACCCAAGCAAACCTCCGAGCTCCATTATGGACTTTGGAAACAATGGCGCCAGCGACAATAGACCTTTTTCAATTTTAGATAAAAATGCAAATATTTTTGAACGAGTGACAGATACTTATCGGGACAAACAAATGCGGGGGAACTTAGGTATTTAAAAATAGTTTAAAAATATCAAGGACTCTCCGATACGAAGGTGAAAGGGGCAACTTTACGTGTCTACGGCTATAGTCTATTTAAATCAGCACTATCAACCCAAGGTGCCAACAACTCATCCTTTGTTCTTCCGTTCGTACCTCCGCTTTATGATCACTGTAGCCATTACACTTCAACTGAATCTTGCATTTTCACTTCTGAACCCACTTGAAGCAAATAGTTCGACTTCTATTACCCCAATGGTCACCGAAGTCAGCATCGATCAATACGACAAAATATGTGGAAATTCTAGCACCACCTTAGGCAACACACTCCCTACTGAACAGCAGGTCACTTACTGTCAATCTGCAAAATCCTCTATAAACGCAGCTCACTCGAACGATATGCTCTGGAAGGTCTGGGCTGCTGTAGCAGGAGTTTGTGTTGCCGCCTGTGCACTTTCAGTCACAGGAGTAGCGAATCAATTTGTTTGCATGGGTCTCAACATTGCTGGCGGCGCAGCAGACGCAGTGATCACCAAAAATTTTGCAACCACCCTCATGACCGCTCTAGGTGGGAGTGCTGCAGGATACTTCATTAATTCGAGTATCAATCGAAAAGCCCCAGTAACCGAAAAGGACAGTACCGGGGTCGAAAAGCCAACCAATCGAGACATAGGTGCCTGTGTGATTGCAGCCACCTGCGGGTTTCAAATTTATACACAATATAATATGATGAAAACGAACGAAACGAGTGCTCGAAAAAATCTAGCTTCTGCACTCAATATTGAGAACACCACCGCCGCTGCCCTTCAACTCGCATTACTTAATCAGACTCCCGGAGTCCCTGCTCCTTCACCTACTGCCCCGAACTATCATACAGCTGTAGGGGCTGCTACACTTTTAGCTCCACCTCCCTCTACCCCGACGGACGCAATCTGCAGTGCCGCCTCAAGTACGGGCAATCCATCTGCGATTTTAAACTGTGCTGCCGCGAGCAGTTCTAATTTGCCTCCGAACGTCACTTCTCCAAAATTTGCAAATGACTTCAAAAAAGCTTCCGGTTTAGACTTGGGCAGCTTCCTGTCTGGTAATCATTCACCGACTCAAGCCCTTGTGGCAGCAGGGTCAGGAATGCTCACCTCGGATCAGGCCATTCAATTTGCGACTGCTGCCTACACGATGGAACAACGCATGAATCTACCAAACTCAACTTACAGCAGCGGCGGAGCAGGTACCAAAAATGGAAATACTGACCCATCATTCGACGCCATTTCTGGAATGATGGGTCAAATACTCCACCCAACCCAAGGCGAAACGGATCCAGCTATCCACTTGGCGAATATCGTTTTTAATTCTCAAAATCGCTTACCTTCAAATGTCACTGACGATGTGAAAATCAGCCTCTTTAATCGAGTGAGCATTCGGTACTTTTTATTGCTGAACTCTAAAATCATCGGGGAAGGAATCTAAAATGAATTTTGCCTATCGATTTTCAAATGGGTACAAAGCCATCTGTCTATTACAGATTTTTTGGATCACGATCCCCATCAGTCTTTATTCTCAGCTTCTGCCACGTTCGAGCTTCGGTGGCGATTTGAATGAGGGCCAGTCTGCCTCCGCCAATCCTGGCGCCAATTACAAAAGCAGCCAAGATTGCGGCAATTACAAGGGAAAATGTGCCTGCGGAGAGGCTTTCTTTGGCTCTGACATGGGAACCTTGGGCACCACCCTCAGAATTGATCCAACCAGTGATACTGCCTGCAGTATGTTTGGAACGGTCAATCCAACCTCGACCTCAGGAGTCAGGGGAAAAGTGAGTAATGCCTGTGGACCTTCGCCTGAGCCCGGCTGCAAAGCCAATATCGTCGGTGATTGGGGTATTGCTGGACAGGGGTGCTCTGCAATTAGTCTCTACCAAGTTTCTTGGAACTATGATCTGGCGTCGGTCATTGCCTATAGCGTTGCTTCCGTTGCATGCGGAATCTCTTGTGGAATAGCGGCCACCATTCTTTATACAGGTAACGCTGCACTTTTGCCTGCTTTTGAAGGTGCCGATATCGCCTGCCTGACCACGAATGCAGTAGCCTTTGCTTCAGACATTGCAGGAATTACTGGCATCAGCATCCAAGGATCTAAATACGTGGACTATTGGAGCAATACAAAATTAGGAGCTATGGAAATCGCAGGATCGGGGACTTCTCTAGGCGCCCTCTTAGCAAGTTCGATTGGGGTGGTGCTTGGAAAAGATATCGGAAAGGTAGCGACAAAAGGTGCCCTTACTCAAGAACAAAATGCGTCCCTAGTCCTCTCGTGCGTCGCAGAGTCCATGCTCGTCGCAACCGCTGTCGTCAAAGGCGTCAACCTCGCGCAAGATAAAGCTTGCCAGTGCCAAGCCTGCGAC
>JANNCA010000186.1:0-5874 GCA_031386075.1 Oligoflexia bacterium | reverse complement strand
GGTCACTTTTGAATGCACCAAACGATCGGCCACATAAGCCGCTGCAACCTCCTGATCATGAGAAAGCTGCAGAGGATCCAAGTCAGATGTCATATGGATAGAGCCCCATACACGAGCTAAAGCGAAAGCAGCTGCCTTTTTAACGGGAGAAACTTTAGCTCGAATCCCCAAAAGTGAGGCAGAAACAGAAACAGAACGCAGAGGAAGGGTTGAATGTAAAAAAAGAGTTCTGAGAGCGATTAACCCCCCCATACTATGCCCCAGCAAGTGGATTTCGGCCTGCCCAAAACGTTTCCGAATTTGTTCTTCCAGCCGAAATATTGCGAGAGCAGCATCATTTGCATAGTCATCAAATTGATTGACATGCCCCCGTAAACCTTCTGATCGCCCATGCCCCCGATGGTCTAGACAGTAAACGGCATCGACACTGGACTGAACATAATGAGCAAAATGGAGGTACCTTCCTCCATGTTCACCTAGACCATGAAGAACTACCAAAACTCGGTGGGACTTCCAATCAACTGGGTGATGAAGGACAGAATAGAGCTGCAAGCTTCCGTCAGAACTGGGATAGGTCTCCCACTCAGAAACCCAGTCCTTGGGTAGACCTGGAAATCCTGTCGGCTGAATAGACCCCTGATAAACTCTACGATTAGGCTGGGGAGTCAATAAAGGATTCGATAGCCTGTCTGGCTCTTTCTGAGAGCTGTTCAAATCTAAAGCTGAAACCACGGCCATCCTCCAATATCCGAACAATGACGCCTTTAGCTACGAATGAATCGATTGGTTTTCCTGACTCATTCGTAGAAGGACTGATGTTCATTTTAAGTTTTGCTCCCACTTTAGCAGGAACTTGCTGAGTCAGTACTTGCATTCCTCCAATACTAATATCACGACAGACTCCAACAATCACGGTTTGTTCATCTGAAATCAGAATCTTAGCGACGAGAGGCCTTCGAGGCGCCGACCTATGGTCGACAATCGGAGGGACCGAAGAAGCACTTTGTGATAAGGGAACCCCAACCTGAAAAGCAGCAACTTTCTCAATTCGTTCCCAGTTCTTCATTCCCTCACGCCAAGTATGAACTCGGCCATGAATCTTACCAATTGCAAGAAACCTCTGAAGCTCCTCTTGAGAAAAGGGACCAAACTGTGAATCATTATAGTACAAATACCAAATTCGCTGCTCAAAATCAGCTTTGAGGGGAGCCTGAGGAGGACCTGATCGACCTGAATGACCAGTCACAACCTGTTTACCTGAAGGTCGAATAGCTTCCCTCACTGCCTTCTGAACCGACATTTCAGGTTGATTGGGAACAGCTACCTGAAATGTCTTTGTGTCACAAATCCGCCGCCAATCCGCCTGTCCTTGTCTCCACACATAGTGAGCCCAGCTCAATTGATGAGACAGAATTTTCTCATAAACATCCGCTGCCGTCATCGGACCCACCCAGCGACTACCCAGTGCAACAAACCATTGGGGAATGTCATCTTCCTCAAAAAAAATCTGCCCCGAATTTTCCATAAAATCATTTTAACGGATGTCCGCTCAGCTAGCCATGAAAACTCTCAGAAGGCCATAGGGTTTTAGCGTATTTTCTTTTGGCGCAACTCATGCGCCGTGTTAACCCGTCGCTCGAAATGGCGTTATCTGGAGAGAATTTTATTTAGTTAGAGACAGAGTTTGTCGAGCCCGGAGGCGTCTCCTGAACATTAAAGGTGTCGGCAGTCGTAGGAAGAACACCTCCTACGTTGACATGAAACTGGATCGCGTTTCCGCTAGCAGGATTCATTTGGATCATTTTTCCACTTGGATCGGGCAATTGCACCGTATTCTGATTGGTAATTTGCCCAGCATAGGTCCAGTAAAGAGGCTGAGTCGAATCGGTCGGAATCACTTGGGTATTCGTCGAATTTCCTCCCACCAGTCGAGTCACCTGACTGGGGACTTCGTTGGGCTTCAATATCAGATAATTGATTTGAAATAATTGCTTCTGAGCCTGAAGATACGAGGACATATCTTTCAACACGGCCCCTATCATTCCGCCCGAGGTAGCTCCAGGACCACCGGCAGAGCACAAATCGAGAACTCGGCCTCCAAAATAGCTGGCCAGGGCCTGATAGCGTGTTCCTACCTTCGTCGATGCATTTCCACCCAAACAGCTCCTACTCACGGTATTCGCGACAACTGCATAAACCTTGAGAGAAGGAAGCATCTGAGAAAACAAAGACTCATAGTAGGAAAGACTCGTCGCCTGAGAACCACAAGTCGTACTTCCTCCCTTGATAGGATCAGCTGCCGTAGGCTGACACAAGGGGGTACCAGAAATTTCTTCATCAGCAACGGTATTGTTATCTGGGGATCTAAAACCATAATTGATGCCCGAAGTATCATTTCCATTCCCCAGAAAAATCAAAATGGGCATCGCACTCGACCTAAAAAACCCAGTATCTACAAAACCCGTAGCCAGCATAGCAGCAATATTTTGCAAAGTAGGTTCCATCCCGTTCAAACTGCTGCTCATTTGAGTCTGATTCACATAAGCATTGTAATTGATCGGCGTCCTAAAAATAGAAGCAGGCAGCATTCCCGAACCAGCACCTGTATCGCCCGGATAGGAAGGTTTAAAAGTGCTGCTATTCACATCATAAACAGATCCCACGGCTTGAGTCACTTTCATGTAAGTCGTCATCGGAATAATCGTCGCGTGATAATTAAAGCCTAACACGTCCAAAGTACTGAGAAATTGAGGAAACTGATCTTTGATAGCAGGATAAGCTTGAAACATAGAACCTGTATCATCCACAACCATCACAATATCTGTTTGAGGAGGCGTAGAAAAGGATCCCCCCACTACGATTTTCTCAATTGTGGGAGCAACGTTATAAGCTGTCTTACCGCAGGAAGATAACAACAAGACTAAGTTTGCCTGAAGTAATAGTAAAACCGCTTTTTTTATTTTAATATAAATAGTCTGGCTCATAGAAAACCTGCTCTTTTTTATTCAAATAACTAGTAAATTACTCGTTACTGGAATCAAACTCAAAAATGAGATTGATCTCTAGGGTACCTACGCAAGAGAAGTGCCAATAACGGGAAAAGATGGTATTTAATTTGTCTATTTATTTCAATGATTTATAAGGCTATTTTTTTTAATTTAAATCTTGCACTGATAAAAAAAACTCTTTTTAACGAACACCTTCAACAGTTGTCTAAAAGTTTTCCAAATACCATGTTATTAAATACCATGCTCAAAGAACTCCAATTCAAACTCCGACAGAACTACCTTGGAAAAATCGTCCTTCGCAAAGGACTCCCCAAGCTAGGTGAACCTCGAGCACTACAAAAAGAATCCGCCTATTATTCAAAACTCATCGAAGCCGGCACCCCGCCAGAAGTAGCGAGCAAAATAGAGCAAGTGATCGATATTGGGTGTAGAAACTGGTCTTACTCAAGAACACTCGCCGAACACTTTCCGAACGCCTGTCTGATTGGAATCGAAGTCGATGGACTTCGAAGGTACTGGAATCTCTACCGAAGAATCGACCTAGCTGAAGCGTACGCCCAAGACCTACGCAATCAAAACAGAAAGGCCGAAGTCATTGCTAGAGACTTCCGGACTTGTCAACTGCCGCAAATGCCCCTGAACCCGACTTTGACACTGTTTTGCGCATTTTTTCCGTTTGTTTCTGAATATCCCTGTTTAAAGTGGGGGCTCCCCTCCCGCTTTTCAGATTTTTCATCCATCGTTAGCCACTCTCTCCAAATCACAAAAAAATCCCGCAACCCACAACTCTCACCCCACTGGCTGAGCGTCCATCAAGGAGAATGGGAGGCCGAGCTTGCAAGAAAAATCTACTTAGAGAACGGCCTTTCGATGCAAGAATCGGTGCTCTCACCTGACTCTTGGAGTGGGCTCTGGCCATCCACTTGTGAAAACTGGGTTTTTTCAACCTATAAAGAATGAGTGAGCAAAAGCTCAGGGACATTTGAAGGAATCTCGAGCTTGGCAGAGGTAACAGCGCGGATTTCTTCAAGAGTCACTCCCGGTGCACGCTCCTTGAGGATCAACCCGCGAGGAGTGACATCCATCACCGCCAATTCTGTCACAATCCGATGAACCACTCGAACTCCAGTGAGAGGCAAAGTACAGCGAGGAAGAATTTTACTGGTTCCGTCCTTAGAGACATGCTGCATGGCAACAATCACTCGGGCAGCCCCTGCCACAAGGTCCATCCCTCCCCCCATTCCCTTCACCATTTTTCCTGGAATCATCCAGTTTGCAATATTCCCTTGCTCATCGACTTCCATAGCTCCGAGCACTGTCAAGTCAATGTGCCCCCCTCGAATCATTGCAAAGGAGTCGGCACTTGAAAAAAAGGAAGAACCTGGCAGTGCAGTAATCGTCTCCTTACCTGCATTGATCAAATCGGGATCCACCTCCGAATTCAGAGGATAAGGACCGATGCCCAGCATCCCATTTTCACTCTGAAGGATGACCGTCATCCCCTTTGGAATGTAATTTGCGACCAATGTAGGAATTCCAATCCCCAAATTCACATAATAGCCATCCTTGAGTTCTAGAGCAATTCTTTGAGCAATTTGCTCCCGAGTCAACCCTTTCGAAGACTTATACTGACTCATTGCGCACGGTCCGTTTCTCAATTCTGCTCAAATAATTTTTCCCCTGAAATAAACGCTTCACATAGATTCCTGGAAGGTGAACTTGGTCAGGATCGATTGAACCTACGGGCACAAGTTCTTCTACTTCTGCAATTGTTATTTTTCCTGCAGTTGCACAAAGGGGATTAAAATTCCGGGCCGTTTTCCGGAATACTAGGTTCCCCATGGCGTCGCCCCTCCAAGCTTTGACAAGGGCAAAATCAGCTCGAAGCGACCTCTCCAGAACAAATTGCCTGCCGTCAAACTCACGAATTTCCTTACCCTCAGCGACCTGGGTCCCTACTCCCGTCGGGGTATAAAAGGCCGGGATACCGGCTCCTCCTGCTCTCAACTTTTCAGCCAGAGTTCCCTGAGGAGTCAGTTCGACCTCCAGTTCTCCCGAGAGAAAAAGAGCCTCAAATAGTTTATTTTCACCGACATAACTTGAAATCATTTTCTTCACTTGTCGCTTTTGCAGCATGAGCCCGATTCCAAAATCATCCACCCCAGCGTTATTCGAAATGCAGGTCAAATTTTTAATTCCCTTTTCGACCAAAGCTGCGATGCAGTTTTCAGGTATTCCGCAGAGCCCAAACCCCCCGAGGGCCAGAACCGCACCATCAGGAATATCCCAAACTGCTTCTCTTGCACCTGCAACGACTTTATCCATTTTATAACCTTTCGATGCAAATAGCGGTCGCTTCACCGCCCCCAATGCAAATACCCGCTATCCCTCGTTTCAAACCCCGATCCTGAAGTGCTGAAAGTAACGTCACAATGATTCGAGCGCCACTTGCACCTATGGGATGTCCTAGTGAAATCGCCCCACCCCAGACGTTCAGCTTTTCAGAAGGAATACTTAATTCCTTCTGAGCTGCAAGCGCCACCACAGCAAAAGCCTCGTTGACTTCGAAGAGATCGACATCTTTCGCCTGCCAATTGGCTTTCTTCATCGCTCTTCGCATGGCTTCTGCTGGAGCGGTGGTAAACCATTTGGGTTCTTGAGCATAGGTGCCATAAGAAACAATGCGGGCCAATGGCTTGAGTCCCAGCGACTGGGCTTTTTGTGCAGAAGAGAGAACAACGGCTGCTGCCCCATCGTTAATGGTAGAAGCATTAGCGGCAGTCACCGTACCCTGCGGGTCAAAGACAGGTCTCAAGGTCGAGATCTTATCAAACTGAACCTTACCAGGTCCTTCATCCGTATCCAC
>JANNCA010000144.1:0-2883 GCA_031386075.1 Oligoflexia bacterium | reverse complement strand
GCCTCGTCATCGCACTCATCAGCTTAGTTGCGTACAACTACCTCACAGCTCGAATCAAAACGTTTATTTATGAGGTGGAATCCGTAGCCTCCAGACTCATAGAAATCAGACTAGCCACCCAACGAAGCCAAGAAAAGAAGTGAGCTCTTATGAAAGTGAGACAGCGACCCTCAAAAAGGGCTCGAATTGAAATCATACCTATGATTGACGTTATTTTTTTCCTTCTCGTTTTCTTTATGGTGTCATCCCTAGCAATGACTAAGATCAACAGCCTCCCCGTCACCTTACCCAAAACCTCGACTTCCCCCGAAGCCATTCAGCAGATCGTGATCCTTACCGTGAAAAAAAGTGGAGCAATTTTTATCAACAAAGCACCCTCTACTTTAGAAAATTTAGGAAACCAATTGGCGTACGAAATGAAAAGCAACCCCCAGGGAGTCGTCATCGTCAACGCTGATGAGGGTGCTGAGTATGGATGGGTCATTCGAGTCATGGATCAAGCCAGGGGAATTGGCGTAAGAAAGTTTGCTCTAGCTACTGAGGCCAAAGGGAGCAAAGAAAAAAAATGAGGGAGACTGAATGGGCTCCAGATTGGACCCAAGAGGAAACCAAAAAATCGCATCTCTTAGTAAAAGGCGCAATTGCAGCTGGTTTATTGGAAGTCGTCTTGCTGACAACCATAGGTTGGCACGAGCATTGGCTAGCACACCCCCAAAAAACTAGCGATGAAGTGCGATTTATCGAGGCGCAAATCTTTGAAATGCCTCCCCAGTCCCAACTCGTAGACGAAAAAAAACCAGCCCAAGCCCCACAAAAAACAGAACAAACCATCAACAAAACACTTACAAATACAAACTCACTGCCCCAAACCCAACCTTCTGATGAAGAAAACAAAACAGTATCAGGTCCAAAATTTACCCCCACGCATGGCCCGGTAGCAGTCTTCGCCCCCCCCCCCATTCTCCCCTCTTACCTTCAAGACAAGGAACTCAAAACCCAGGTATTGATCGACTTCTATGTCAATAACCAAGGAACCAGTACCGCTCGCTTAGCCGGATCCAGCGGAAACGAGGAGCTCGACGCCCTAGCCTTAGAAAGCGTCAAAAAATGGATCTTTCGACCTGCCGAAAAGGAAGGCAAGCCTATTGAGGCTAAGGTTCGCCTCACAATCCGCTTCGTCATCGAGTAAAGGAACGCCTTCAGTAGACCCATCACTCAAATTGATTTAGAGTTCATCAAGGAGTGTATTCTCAATGACCACCTTCCAAGCGGTAATCTACGCAATCAGCCACGCCATTGGTGAGTTTTTCCCCATCGGAACAAGAGCCCACCATACATTAATTCCCTATTTAGTGGGTTGGTCCCCACCGATGAATGGCCTCCTTGGGGTGCTCAACCTAGGCTCGCTTCTAGCGATTGCCACCTACTTCCGACACGATTGGGCCAGTATGGTTTCCAGTTTTTTACAAATTCTTCTCTTCCGCAGAAAGCCGATGACCCTAGATGAAAGAATGCCTCTCTTTTTGGGGATCACCACTCTCCCTCTCCTTTTGACTTCCACCTATTTACATGAACGGCTTCAAGAAGTTCAATGGACACCGCTCACAGTATCAGCAATCTTTGCTTTCGCAGGAATTCCCCTTTGGTTTTTTGATCGTTCTGGCCGAAAAAACAAAGGGATGTTTGATTGGAACTGGATGGATGCCGCTCTGATAGGAATGATCCAGGCCGCGTCTATCCTCCCCGGCTGGGACCCTTTAAGTGCTATCCTCATAGGCGCCCTCTTCCTGAATTATCGGCGTGAAACGGCTGCCAAATTTGCGTTCTTTGCCTCAGCCCCCCTCCTGATGAGTCAAACTCTTTCCCAACTCAAGGAAGTCAACTTCCACGGATCATCCCCAACAGCCGACTTGAGTTGGCTTTCCTTTGGAGTAGCCGGTGTTATGAGTCTCAGCGTTGGGCTTCTGGTCATCGGTGGATTTATGAAACACATCCAAAACAAAGGCCTGGGGCAATACATTGCGTACCGGTGGATTCTAGCTGGGGGAATCTGGATTTTCTATTGGACCCGGAGTTTTCCTTAGGCTCACTATTGCTGACAAGGATTTGTCTGATAATTATAAAAACTTCCATAAAAGAAGGAAGTGAGCTGACCCCTCGCTGCACTCGACAAATAGGATAAGGGACAAACAGCGATACCATCAACGTAAACGTAAAATTTGACTAAGTTATTCGAAAGTGACGTAGGAATAGTACCAATTTGAGATTGAGCCGTAACATAACTTCCTGCGGTAATTCCAGAAGGAAGAACTCCGATCACCATGGAATAAATATGTTGATTGTGGAGAATTTTAACAGTCTGACTCGCCGTCTCAGCCGCAATAACGAATCCAGTCCCCGGAGCATACACAGCTGTAGATTGAGGGACAAAGCTTGCACTCTGCATACCCCAGTACAAATTTCCTGAAACTTGGGAGTAAGGGGTAAAACTAGAAAAAGTATAAGAATTATTTGAGGGTACTAGGGGTAAGGCTAGTCCTGGTCCCGCCGCAAGCGAAGAATCTCCTAAATTACCTATGGGCTCGATACCTTGGCCACAGGACGTTAAAATCCCGACTCCCATTGAAGCAGCTAAAAAAGCCTTCAATTTCGCCTTCATATTGATGACACTCATGTCTTTCCAGGTCTTCACAACTTCAACCTCAACGCAAAAGAAGGATTCCACATCAGGATCGAACTCCTCACAAAAATCACTTTAATGGGTGACTGAATCACCAACCCCCACCGCCCATAAACAGGAATATCCACACCTGGAACCGCCTGCATGGCAAAAGAAACCGCCGTATTCGTGATGCTACTGGTAACTCCCGAGACGCTCATCGA